>CASGBM010000030.1 GCA_949299615.1 uncultured Eubacteriales bacterium
TGACTGGCAGGTCTTTCTCATTCTAACACATCGGAGGTTTCTTCTCATCGGTTAACCTCTATCCAACCACGCGACTATCGCGTGGTTTTCGTTATACAACAAAAAGCCCAGCTTTTGCTGAGCTTTTTCGACAGTCTGAAAGCAGTTCAAATAGAACTGCTTTTTTTGTAATCTTATTTTTTATGTACGTAAAAAATTTCATTCATTGTTTTTATCATTTTGAAAAAAGTCGGAATCATTACTATAATACCAGTGACCGCAAAAAACGGCTTCATTTTTTTGGTCATTCTTGGAAAACAAAATGCAAACAGAATCCCAGTTACAAAACAAATATACTTTATCGCCCCGAGATCAAAAAGATTGATTTTTTTCAACATCTTATTCCCAAATGCCAATAATCCTTCCCAATAACCTTGCAAGCCGGTCTCTGTCATAAAGAATTCCCCCTTTTTACATCGAAAACTCAAATCCTGCAAAAACAATTCAAACAGGTTTCATTCCAGTTACCGATACAGCGGATATTTTTCACACAAGGCTGCAACCTGTCCGGCAACGTCAGCTTTATTTTTATCAAAATCTGTTAATACCTTATAAATCAACTTCCCAATTAATTTCATGTCATCTTCTTTCATGCCGCGGGTGGTTGAGGCAGGCGTACCGATACGGATTCCGCTGGTAACGAACGGACTTCTTGTTTCAAAAGGAATAGTGTTTTTATTAACAGTTATGCGCACTTCGTCCAGCATTTTTTCCGCATCTTTCCCCGTGATGTCCATATTGGTCAAGTTTACCAGCATCAAATGATTATCCGTTCCTCCGGATACCAGCTTAAAGCCTTCCTCCATCAAGGTCTTTGCCAAAGTCTTCGCATTGGCTGCAACCTGCTTTTGATAAGTTTTAAACTCATTGCTTAATGCCTCTTTCAAACAAACTGCCTTAGCCGCAATGACATGCATCAGCGGACCTCCCTGAATTCCAGGAAAAACGGCTTTATTAATCATCTGTGCATATTCTTCTTTGCACAAAATCAACCCGCCGCGCGGACCGCGAAGTGTCTTATGCGTGGTTGTGGTAACAAAATCAGCATACGGCACAGGGCTTGGATGAAGACCCGCAGCGACCAAACCGGCGATGTGCGCCATATCTACCATAAAATATGCATCCACTTCTTTTGCAATTTCGGCAAATTTAGCAAAATCAATTGTCCTGGAATATGCGCTGGCGCCTGCCAAAATCAGCTTTGGCCGATGTTCCAGCGCCAAACGGCGCACTTCATCATAGTCAATCATTTCTGTTTCTTCGCTCACGCCATACGGTATAATATTAAAATATTTGCCGGAAATATTCACCGGGCTGCCATGGGATAAATGTCCGCCGTGCGACAGATTCATGCTGAGTACGGAATCACCCGGTTTAAGCGCAGCAAAAAACACCGCCATATTTGCCTGTGCGCCGGAGTGCGGCTGAACATTGGCGTGCTCTGCGCCAAACAATTCCTTCGCCCGCTCTATTGCCAGATTTTCAGCGATATCTACAATTTCGCAGCCGCCGTAATAACGTTTACCCGGATACCCTTCCGCATATTTATTGGTCAACGGGGTTCCCATCGCCGCCATAACAGCCGGTGTTACGCAGTTTTCTGAAGCAATCAGTTCAATATTTCTGTTCTGCCGGTCGATTTCCTGCTCAATGACTTCCGCAATCTGCGGATCGGTATCCCTTACGCAACTTAAATCAAACATCTTTTTTGGTCTCCTTATCTTTCGAATTTTATCTTATTTTCTTTTCTTTCTTTTTTTGCTCTTTCTTCTTGCCCCAGTTTCTGAAGCTGCAACGTCTTTTTCTTTCACAACCGGTTTTTTAAGCTGAATGGCTGTTACAATCGCTAACACAATAAAATACAGCGCCATGGCGACATAAACCGCAATGACAGAAATAACATTCGTATAGCCTGGAATCCAGTTAAATTTAACAATATAAAGCATTGCACAGAGAATAAAGGTACCCAGGAAAATTGCGCTGTAGTTTTTCAGTTTTGATTTTTTCCATTTTCCGATGATAAAAAATACCACCGCGCCAACTGCGCCAATAATCCCCAAAACAAGCAGCACTATATAAGTAACTGAACGGTATGTTCCCCCGCTTCTGAGCGCATTGTTTACATACAGCATAACAAGCGCCGCTCCCAATAAAATACCAAAATTGAGCACAAGCCTGTTTGACAGCTGTTCCTTTCTTTCTCTCGTCATTACCTTTGCCATGTTACCACACTCCTGTATTTTAATAAATAATAAAGCACATTTTCATCATTCGAGCTCTCCAAATTCATACAGCACAGCGGTTAAAACCGTATGACCTGCCGTCTCCGTACGCAGAATCCGTTTTCCTAAAGTAACGCTCACAGCCCCGCACGACTGCATTTGTGTCACCTCATCCGGATCAAATCCGCCTTCCGGTCCAATGATAATTCCCACTTTGCTCACGTCTGAAAAGCTGCGTAAAACTCCGCGGAGCGACTGCTCTCGTTCAGCTTCATTTGCCAAAATGATCAAATCAAAATGGGATATCTCTCTGCAAATATCGCAAATGTCTGCAACCGGAAGTACCTTGGGAACCTTACCCCGTCCGCATTGTTTCACCGCTTCAAAAGCAATTTTATTCCAGCGGTCCAGCTTTTTCTTCTCGGCTTTGGCATCCTCAATTTTCACGACAGTCCGGCGCGTTGTCACAGGGACGATCTCCGCTATGCCAAGCTCCGTACATTTTTGAATAATATATTCCATTTTTGCTGCTTTCGGGAGACCCTGAAACAATGTCACCGCAATTTTCGGTTCCGTTTCGCAAAAATACGAACGACGGATCTGAATTTGCACGCAGTCCGAATCTGCTTTTACAATTTCTGCTTCATAGTCAGTCCCTTCCCCGTCGCACACCGTAACGGCGTCGCCGGCACCCAAGCGCAGAACGCGGACAATATGAGCTGCATCGCCGCCGCAAATCTTTCCCCGATTGCCGCTGATATTTCCTTTATCGATCAAAAATTTCGGCAAATTTTCACCTTTTTCCTGTATCATTTTTTTAATTCGCAATAATATTATAAGTATATCATTTTTAGGAATACTTTGTCAACATTCAATCGTGAAAGAGTGTCCAAAATTCTTTACAAAAAAATTTTCTTAGAACTTAAAAAAAGTAATCCCAGATCTGTCCCTGTTATCGTGCAGCGTATAATCTCGGCCAGGTATAATAAAAAAACATCGGAAAATCCGATGTTTTTTTATCGAGCAATCCTATAAGCCGAGTTCTGTATTCGATGATCATCTATCTAGACCATATATTACTATATGGTTCCAGCCACCGCCAAGTATGGGCATGCCGAGCAAGCTCAGCCCACACAAGCCAATACGGTGTTGCTTCAGACGGGGTTTACATAGCCGCTGCGTCACCGCAGCGCTGGTGAGCTCTTACCTCACCTTTCCACCATCGCCGAAAAAACGGCAGTCTATTTCTGTTGCACTATCCTTAGAGTCGCCTCCACTGGGAGTTACCCAGCGCCCTGCTCTTTGAAGCTCGGACTTTCCTCGTGAGCACAACGCTCCCGCGACCATCTGGATTACTCGAACTTTTTGTATTATAGCATTTTTTGATAACATTGTCAAATATCTGTCATCTTGCACAAAAATATTGCTATTTTTTTCACAATGTCCATTCTGTCTCTGTAAAATATTATAATATTGCGCTTTTTTTCTTGTGCAATTTCACTTTCTTTTTCACAAAAAATTTTGAAATTTTTTTGACAAGACGCTATATTTGTAGTATGATATAGAAAGATAGGAGATATCCTAACTTGTTCATGGAAATGAGGCTCTTTTATGCTTATTAATTTTGATAGAACCGTGGCATACCGCTGCAGCCGCTGCGGAGAAATTGCTTACGGCAATTTTTCCTTATTTGAATTATCCGGATCGAAGGGGATTTCTGTTCAATGCAGCTGCGGTCATTCTGCCATTGAAATTATGCCGGAGAATAAATCTAATTATATCATTCGGGTGCAATGTCTCGTCTGCGACGATATTCATAAATTTAACCTGCCGTTTTCTTCTCTTGCCAAAAAAGAATGCTGTGTTTTTACTTGTCCAAATGTTGTAGTCGGATTGGTATTCATCGGCAAAGAATCGGCAGTAAAAAAAGCAGTTTTGGAAAATGAATCCTACGTAAACGAAGTAATCAACGCATGCGGCTTAGATCATACCGGAAAAAACGGCGTTACTATGCTAAAGGCGCTGGATAAAATACAGGATCTGTCGGACAGCGAAGCGCTGTTTTGTGAATGCGGCTCCAATTTAGTGGATGTGGAAATTCACAAAGATGATATAATTTTAGAATGCTGCATCTGCGGCGCTTCATTGGTTTTAACGGCAGAAATGATTCGAAACAGCAATTTTTCTCATTTGGATAAATTAGTTATTCCTTGCAAACACTAATGAAAATAAAGTCATAAATTTTACTTTTATAGCGTGAAACCAAGACAATATAATTGGGAGGTAAAACAATGTTAGTAACAGGAAAAGAAATTTTAGAAAAGGCCCATCGCGAAGGTTATGCCGTTGGCGCGTTTAACGTCAACAACATGGAAATTCTTCAGGCAGTAATTATGGCGGCAGAAGAAGTAAAAGCCCCGGTTATTGTCCAGACATCAGAAGGAGCCATTTCCTATGCAGGGATTGATTACCTTGCAAGCATGGTTCGTCTGGCTGCACAAAAAGCAAGTGTTCCGGTTGCCCTGCACTTAGACCACGGCACAAATTTTGAAACGTTGATTGGCTGCATTCGCCACGGCTGGACATCCATCATGTTTGACGGATCACACCTTCCGCTTGCTGAAAACATTGCGCAGACGAAAGAGATTGTTAAAATTGCACACGCTTGCGGCGTATCTGTGGAAGCGGAGCTGGGGCGTTTGGGCGGCATTGAAGACAACATCAGCGTAGACGAAAAAGACGCGCGTCTTACCTCTCCTGACGAGGCGGTTGAATTTGTTAACGGCACAGGCGTTGACTATCTTGCAATCGCCATTGGAACGGCTCATGGAAAATATAAAGGCGAGCCAAAATTAGATTTTGACCGTTTACAAACCATCAAGAAATTGTTGAATATGCCGATCGTTCTGCACGGCGCTTCCGGAGTTCCGGAAGACTCCATTGTAAAAGCAACCAAATTGGGAATTAACAAAATTAATATTGATACCGATGTGCGCGTTGCATTTACAGAAGCTGTGAAAACCATTGTTACAACAACTGACATTTTTGACCCGAGAAAAATTTGCGGTCCTGCCCGGGACAACATGGCTAAAGTTGTCAAAGCAAAAATGGAAATGTTCGGCTGTGCCGGCAAGGCGTGATCTACTTGTTTGCAGTTTTAAATATTAACGCTTCCCTTTTGAGGGAGGCGTTTTTTACTGATTATAGTTTTTTAGAAAAAAGTATAGATTAGGTTGAAATGTTTTTGCGGATACGTTATAATAAATAAAGAATCTTTTGAGGAAATACTGAAAAAAGGAAGGTATGCAGTATATGTCAAACTGGAGATTATACACTCCCGAAGGGACAACCGATCTTCTTCCGAAACAATGCGCGGAAAAAACTGCTGTAGAAAGCGAAATTTCAGATGTATTTTCCAGCTATGGCTATCAAGTTGTCGAAACTCCGGTCATGCAGTTTTATGACGCTTATGATACTCCCATTAGCAAAATGGAGCAGGAAATATTATATAAATTTTTTGACAAAGAGGGCAGAATTATGGTTCTGCGCCCAGATGTAACCACTTCTCTTGCGCGAATGGTTGCAACAAAGCTGTCCGGCGGGCCGTTTCCTCTGCGCCTCCAGTACAGCGGAAAAGTTTTCCGTTATGTAGAGAGCTATTCTTCCGTTCAGCGTGAATTCTGCCAGTCGGGCATTGAGCTTTTAGGTGTAAAAAACAGCATGGCAGACTGCGAAGTCATACTCTGCGCGATGGAAGCGCTTCTTGCCTGCGGTTTGGAAAATTTTCAAATTGAAATCGGACAGGTGGAGTTTTTTAAAGGTCTGGTGGAGCAAGCCAGCTTGTCCGAGGAAGACGCAGAAGCGATCCGGCAATTGATAGATAAAAAAGACACGCTTGCACTTCGGGAATATTTAAAACCATTATCCATTCCCAAAACCTGCCGGGATATGATGATAAAACTCCCTGCCTGGTTTGGCGGGATAGAAGTGATTCAGCAAATTGATGCCGCTTGTTTAAATGATCAATCAAGATCTGCTTTGGAAAATTTGAAAGCAATATATCAAATATTGACCGACTGCGGGTATGAAAAATATATTTCCATTGATTTATCTTTGGTAAAGGGAATCAATTGCTACACCGGCATGATTTTTAAAGGCATTACGCATGGAGTGGGCTTCCCCATTTGTTCCGGCGGCCGGTATGACGGGCTTTTAGGCGAATTTGGGGCAGAAATTCCTGCTGTTGGTATGGCAATAGGAACAGACCGGCTTATTAGTGTCTTAATACGCCAGGAGCTTATTGATTTGCCGCAAGGCTCAGACCTGCTTGTCTACGGCCGTGACCATACCCAGTGTTTTAAAATTCTAACCGCTCTTCGTCAAGCCGGTTATACAGCAGAACATGATTTAAGCAGCAGCAGTTATGACGAGGCTGTTTCCTTTGCAGAAAAAACGAATATACAGGGTGTTGTCCGCGTCTTTGATGACGGCTCTGTTGGCATATTTAACCTGTCGGACGGTTCTGAAAATATTACTACCTTAGAGGAATTGCTTCAGGATGTTTCCAAAGAGCATGGCTGCGATTGCTGCCATGACCATCATTAAACAAACGGAGGGACATATGAGATATATAACAATTGCGCTGGCAAAAGGCCGGTTGGCGGAGCTTTCCGTTGACCTGCTGGAACAGGCGGGATTAAACGTGGAGCAGCTGCGCGAAAAAAGCCGCAGGCTGATATTTACCGATGAACAGAACAAATTCAAATTTATCTTGGTGAAAGCCTCCGATGTGCCAACCTATGTAGAGTATGGGGCAGCCGACATTGGTGTGGTAGGAAGAGATACGCTTTTAGAAGAAGGCAAGGATCTGTATGAGATGATTGACCTTGGCTTTGGCGCGTGCAAAATGGCGGTGGCGGGTCCTGCCCATTTGAAAGGGAAACTGGATGGATTGAGCCATCTCCGCGTCGCGTCAAAATATGTTAATATTGCGAAAAATTACTACCGCTTTGAAAAAAAGCAATCCGTTGAGATAATAAAACTAAATGGTTCGGTCGAGCTCGCGCCGCTGGTTGGGCTTTCCGAGGTGATTGTTGATATTGTGGAAAGCGGAAAAACACTAAAAGAAAACGGTTTAGTTGTTTTAGAAGAAATTTGCGATCTCTCTGCCCGTTTTGTGGTAAACCGCGTCAGCATGAAGATGGAACGGGAACGCATTTTAAATCTGGTAGAAAAAATCAAAACTTTGCTATAAATTTGCATGGAGGAAAGAATGATTACAATTGTTGATTACGATGCCGGTAACCTGCGCAGCGTGGAGAAAGCATTTTTATATCTGGGATTTCAGGTTTGCGTCACCTCCGCTCCAGAAAAGATCCTGTCCGCAGAAAAACTTGTTTTGCCGGGGGTTGGCTCTTTTAAAGATGCCATGGACAGTTTAAACCGGCTCAAACTTACAGACCCTATTCGCACTGTAGCGCAAAACGGGGTTCCTTTTTTGGGCATTTGCCTTGGTATGCAGCTTATGTACGAAAGCAGCGAGGAAGGAAATGCGAAAGGTTTGGGCCTTTTAGCAGGCAATATACGGCGCTTTCCGGATGATATGGGGCTTAAAATACCGCAAATTGGCTGGAATTCTTTAGAGATTCTGCGCCCCTCTCCCCTGCTCGCTGGTATTGACGATAATCCATTTGTTTATTTTGTTCACTCCTATTACGTTGACGCAAAAGAAGCCGAAACAGTTGTTGCGACAACGCATTATGGAATCCATCCGCATGTTTTCGTGCAGAAAGGCAATATTTTTCTTACCCAGTTTCATCCGGAGAAAAGCGGTGAAACCGGACTTTGTATGCTCAAAAACTTTGCACAAATGCACCGGGAGGAATGAAATGACAGCTCTGGTTTTTTCAGACAGCCA
The DNA here is from genome assembly GCA_949299615.1 of uncultured Eubacteriales bacterium. Lineage (GTDB taxonomy): Bacteria > Bacillota > Clostridia > UBA1381 > UBA9506 > RGIG1666. The sequence goes on from CASGBM010000030.1 coordinate 8,179, forward strand.
TGGATATACCGATCATATTGTAAAAGCGATTGCGCAGGAGTCTAAGACGGATGTGATTCTTTTTTGCGGCGATATTGCCCGTGATGCAGATTTTATCCGCGACCATTACCCTCATATCCCTCTTTACGCCGTGCGCGGAAACAATGATTATTTCTGTGATGATCCCTACTTACTTCTTCCGGTTTTGGAAGGTGTAAAAATATATCTGACGCACGGACACAGAGAGCGGGTGAAATTCGGTTACTATGCGCTCGCATTGGCATGCGAAGAAAAAGAATGTCACTTATGCCTGTTCGGACATACCCATACCCGAGACATGATAGAGCACAACGGAATTACGTTTGTGAACCCGGGATCCATCGGCTACTCTCAGGCGTCGTATGCCCGGCTGAATTTGAAAGATGGCGCATTCAGCGTAGAATTTAAAACGGTTTGACTGTTAACACCACAAAAAAGATAGGAGCGAAATCCATGTTATTTGTCATCGACGTTGGCAACACCAATATTGTACTTGGCATTTATGATCAAAAAGAATTAAAATATAATTACCGCATGACCACGGATCGGACGCGGTCGTCTGACGAAATCGGAATCTTTTTTATGCAGCTTCTGAGTCATTCCAAAATTTCTCCCGCAGAAATTGACGACGTTGTTATTTCTTCTGTGGTTCCGCCCATCATGCACTCTTTGGAAAACGCGGTTCGCAAATACATCAAAAAAGAGCCGTACATTGTTAGCAACCGGACTCCCCTGCCCATGAAAATTTTAATGGATAATCCGCTTGAGCTGGGCGCCGACAGAATTGTCAATGCGATTTCTGCTTTTGAACAATACGGCGGGCCGCTGATTGTCATTGATTTCGGAACTGCTACCACTTTTTGCGCCATTAATCAAAACGGGGATTATTTGGGCGGCGCCATTTATCCCGGACTGAAAATTTCAATGGACGCGCTGGTAGAGCGCACGGCTAAACTGCCCCGCATTGAAATTGCAAAGCCAGAGCACGTAATCGGCAAAAACACAGTCCAAAGCATGCAATCCGGTATTGTGTACGGGTATGTGGGTATGGTGGATTATCTGATCAAAAAAATGTCTGACGAGTTGGGGCTGGAAAATGTCCAGGTTATAGCAACCGGAGGACTTTCGTCTTTGATTGCAAAAGAGTCCAAAAAAATTACGCGTATTGACCGTAATTTAACGCTGACCGGGCTTAAAATCATTTATGACAAATACTTAAAATAATATTTACCGGACGGATGGACCCTTGCGCAGCTGCAGTTTTAAATGGTTCCGCGCCGCCAACAATTGAATACAGAAAAAAGCGATACAGCAAAAGCGGCGCGTTTTGATCGGGTAGAACAAAACGCACCGCTTTTCGTCTATAACATTATTTTTTCTCTATAACATTCTTTTTCCGTGTTTTCTTTAGTCCGAGCAGCCGGTAGGCATTTTTCCACAAAATCTGTTCACTTTCCTCTTCAGTTAAACCGATTTGATCAAATACCTCCAATTCCGCCTTATGGAGAGAAAGCGGATAATCTGTTCCAAACAAAACTTTATCTGCGCCATGTGCCCGTATCATATGCAAGCTCTTCTCCGGCGGCAAAAAGCGGATTGCGCTCGAAGTATCAATATAGACATTTTTGCCAATTAGATACTTTTCTGCTTCATCCCATTCCGAATACCCACCCATGTGCGCGGCAATCATGGTCAGTTTTGGAAAACATTCCAAAAGGTGCGCCGCTCTTTTGGGAGTAACAGCGTCCGTATTTTTATCTCCGACATGCATTAAAATAGGAAAACGCCCCTCAATTTGTTCATAGATTGGGAACATTTTTTTATCATCCATGACAAAGCCTTGAAACACCGGATGAAGCTTAATCCCTTTTAAGCCCAGCTGCTCCATACGGTCTAACTCTTTGGCAACCTGTTTATAATCTTCGTGCAATGTACCAAAGCCGATAATATCCGGCCCGGTCAGCGACGCGACATAATCATTAATCATTTCCACCTGCTTTGCCGATGTCGCTGTGGCATGAATGACCAGCTTGTCAATATGGTTTTCCTTCATGCTGTCTAACAAAATCTGAAAATGACCATTACCCGCCAATGGGATTCCATAATATTCATTTAAATTATTTGCCGCTTTTTCTGCAATTTTATCATGAAACGCATGCGCATGAAAATCTACAACTTTCCTTTTCAATCCAGTTCCTCTTTCCTATTTGATCCCTATGTCTTTCCGATAATGCATATCCTGAAACGATATTTTCGAAACTCCGTCATAGGCCTTGCGGATTGCATCATCCAAATCTGTTCCAACAGCCGTAACACCAAGGACACGGCCGCCATTGGTAAAAAACTTTCCGTCTTTGCAAATTGTACCGGCATGATATACTACAATATCATCTAAAGATTCTGCAATATCAATCCCGGTTATTTCATACCCTTTTTGATAGCTTTTGGGATAACCACCCGAAGCAAGGACAACACAGACCGCCGCATTGTCCGCCCATTCCACCGAAACCTCAGAAAGTTTCTGATCAATGATGGCTTCAAAAATAGTCAGCAAATCTGTTTTCAGACGCGGCAGGACAACCTGTGTCTCCGGATCGCCAAAACGCGCATTATACTCTATAACTTTTACGCCATCTGCCGTCATAATGAGTCCAAAATACAACACGCCTTGAAACGTGCGTCCTTCCTGGTTCATTGCATGCATGGTAGGCAGAAAGATTTTCTCCATACATTCGGCATGGATTTCCGCTGTATACAGCCGGCTGGGAGAAAACGTCCCTATTCCGCCGGTATTTAAACCTTGGTCCCCGTCATAGGCCCGTTTATGATCCTGGGCAGACACCATGGGAACCATGGTTTTCCCATCGGTAAACGCTAAGACAGATACTTCCTGCCCCGTCAAAAATTCTTCTATCACAACCCGGTTTCCCGCATCGCCAAACGCTTTGTCCTGCATAATTTCCCGGACAGCCGCTTCCGCTTCCTCCCGGTTGTTTGCAATTATCACACCTTTTCCCAGAGCAAGTCCTTCTGCCTTTACCACTGTGGGATAAGAAGTATTGCGCACATAAGAGAGCGCAGAATCATAATCAGAAAAAACTTCATATTTTGCAGTTGGAATATGGTATTTTTTCATCAATTCTTTTGAAAATACTTTACTCCCCTCTATAATAGCAGCGTTCGCTCTCGGTCCAAATGCGCGAAGCCCCTCCGCTTCAAACCGGTCGACCATTCCTAAAACAAGAGGATCGTCCGGCGCAACCACCGTAAGATCAATCTGGTTTTCCTTGGCAAAACGCACCATAGCGTCGATATCCGTTGCTTTTATGTCTACACAAGTTGCAAGCTGGCTGATACCGCCGTTGCCCGGCGCACAAAAGATTTCCGGTTTTTTTGGGCTTTTTGCGAGGCTAGCGATTATGGCATGTTCCCGTCCGCCGCCTCCAACGACTAATATCTTCATCTTTTTTTCATCCTTTCGCCCAGCCGGCCGCTGTTTTTCAAAAGCCGGCGGTTACAAATCTTAATGTTTAAAATGACGCATTCCCACAAATACCATTGCAATACCGTGTTTATTGCATTCATCAATGGAAAGCTGGTCATTTTTTGATCCGCCCGGCTGAATAATCGCTGTAATTCCGGCTTTGGCAGCAGCTTCTACACAATCCGGAAACGGGAAATAAGCGTCTGAGGCCAAAGCAGCGCCCTTAGCGCGGTCGCCGGCATAATCAAGCGCTATCCGCGTTGCCATAATGCGGTTGGTCTGTCCCGGCCCGGCGCCCAGCGACATGTTATCTTTGGCAATTGCAATTGCGTTTGATTTCGTATGTTTTACCACTTTCCAGGCAAATTTCAAGTCTTCGATTTCTTTCTCCGTCGGCGCTTTTTCCGTGACTACTTTCCAATCCTCCTCATGGAACAGTTCCACATCGCGCTGTTGGACCAAAAGGCCGCCCATCACCTTTTTCATATCAAAGGCATTGATGTCCATCTTTTGAGAAATGGTCGGCAGTTCTAAAAGACGGAGATTTTTTTTCTGGCTGAGAATTTCGACTGCCTCCGGTGAAAACGACGGTGCAACAATGATTTCCAGGAAAATCTTATGCATTTCTTCTGCCGTTTTAGCGTCAATTTCTCTGTTTGCCGCGATAATCCCGCCGAAGATAGAAACAGGATCGCTTTCATAGGCGCGCATGTATGCTTCATAAATGGTTTTGCCGGAACCTACGCCGCAGGGGTTTGCATGCTTTGACGCCACAACCGTCGGCTCGTCAAACTCTTTGACTAAATCCAGCGCACCGTTAGTATCGTTAATATTATTATAAGACAATTCTTTTCCATGCAGCTGTTTTGCCGCTGCAAGCGTTCCGTCCAGATTGCCGATTTCTTTATAAAATACGCCCAGCTGGTGCGGATTTTCACCATAACGCATATCCTGCACCTTTTCAAAGGTCAGCGACAGATTTTGGGGGAACAGCTCTTTTCCGATCTGTTTCCTCAGATAGGTGGAAATTAACGTGTCATAACTGGCAGTATGCTCAAATACTTTGTACGCAAGCTCAAATTTGGTTTCTTTTGATACCGCACCACTTGCTTTATATTCCTCCAAAACGGTGTTATAGTCCGCCGGATCCACAACCACAGCCACATCCTGATAATTTTTTGCTGCTGCACGGATCATGGTTGGACCGCCAATATCAATATTTTCAATTGCCTCCTCCAGCGTAACGCCGTCTTTCATAATCGTTTCGCGGAATGGGTATAAATTAATTGCCACAACATCAATCGTTTCTACATTTAATGATTTCAATTGTTCCATATGCTCCGGGTTTGAGCGCATGGCTAATATTCCCGCATGAATTTTCGGATGCAGCGTTTTTACCCTGCCGTCTAAGCACTCGGGAAATCCTGTAATATCTGAAACAGGAATTACGCTGATCCCTGCGTCTGAAAGCGCGCGCGCTGTTCCGCCGGTTGAAATAATTTCAAACCCTAGTTCTGCCAGACCTTTTGCAAAATCGACAACTCCTGTTTTATCCGATACGCTGATTAACGCTCTTTTGGCCACTTGAAACATCTCCTCTTTTTATATTGAACTCGAATCATACACTTACACAACCTCACTCTTCTTATCTGTATAAATCAGTTCTCCTCTTCCTTTTTATTTGTATCTTTCGGGTGCCGGACAAAGTATAAAATAAAGGTTCCCATCACCGCAATTGCAGCGACCGCTGCAAGACTGCCGCCTGCGCCATTAAAAAAGGCTTCTACCAAGTATCCGGCAACGATTGTAAGTATAAAGGCAAGCGCTTCCATCCAAATCCCTCCTTTTGCAGCAAAGCCGCTGAAATTTGTATCAAATACCGATCATGCTATGTAATTTCTTACGTCTCATATCATTTCATCGTTTTCGATTAATTCCACTTTCCTGCCGTTTACCTTGAGCCTATCTGCGCACAGAAGCTCAACTGCCTGCGGAAGAATGACATGCTCTGCCTCGTGCATTACCCGTTTTTGCAACACCTCCGGCGTATCTCCCTGCTCTACCGCTACCGCCTTTTGCAGGATAATTGCTCCGCCGTCTGTCACTTCATTCACAAAATGTACCGTTGCACCTGTAACCTTTACACCGTATTCCAACGCTTTTTCATGCACCTTAAGGCCATAAAAACCATCGCCGCAAAACGAAGGAATCAAAGACGGATGCACATTCAAAATTTTATTTGGGTAGGCGCGAATAATATTTTCGCCCAAAATACATAAAAATCCCGCTAACACAACAATATCAACCTGATATTGCTGCAATACTTTCAAAAGCGCCGCATCAAATTCTTCTGAAGATGTATAATCTTTTCTTCTAACACAAACACCGGGTACTCCAGCATTTGCCGCACGTTCCAGCGCATAGGCTTTTGGACTGGAAGAAATTACGCAGGCAACACTTCCGTTTGTGATGATCCCAGAGGTTTGCGCATCTAAAATAGCTTGCAGATTTGTTCCTCCGCCGGACACCAAGACGCCTATTTTCTTCATAGGATCACCCCGTCAGAACCAGAAACAACCTCACCGATGATATAAGCCTTTTCCCCTACAGAATCAAAGTACTCTACCGTCTCTTTTGCCTGACCGGCAGGAACCGCAAGCACCAAACCGATCCCCATATTAAACGTGTTAAACATATCGCGTTCTGTCAATCCGGCTTTTTTCTGCATCAAAGGAAAAATAGCCGGTATTTCCCAGGAACCCTGATGAATTTTAGCCGATAAACCTTCCGGCAGCATGCGCGGAATATTTTCAATAAATCCACCGCCCGTAATATGAGAAACCGCATGAATATCATATCTTTCCATAGCGCCCAAAAGGGGACGGACATATATCTTCGTTGGTTTGAGCAGTTCTTCGCCCAGCGGCAGACCAAGCTCCGGAATTTTTTGCATTAAAATTTCTTTAGCCTTTTCGCTGTCAAGATCAAAAATTTTCCGCACCAGAGAATATCCGTTTGAATGTATTCCGGAAGAAGCAATTCCGACCAGCAAATCGCCTTCCTGCGTTTTTGAACCATCAATGATTTTATCTTTGTCAATGATGCCAACCGCAAATCCAGCCAAATCATATTCATCCACTTCATAAAATCCCGGCATTTCCGCCGTTTCACCGCCGATTAACGCCGCACCGGCTTTCACACAGCCCGCCGCAACGCCGGACACAATTTCCGCAACTTTTTCGGGCACATTTTTCCCAACCGCCAGATAATCCAAAAAAAACAAAGGTTTTGCACCGGAACACGCAATGTCATTGACACACATTGCAACACAATCCTGCCCCACAGTATCATGCTTGTCCATGAGAAAGGCTATTCTAAGCTTCGTTCCCACGCCGTCCGTACCAGAAACCAGAACCGGCTCTTTCATATCCGTGCCAATCTGAAACAAGCCGCCAAAGCCGCCTATATTTGAAAGCACGCCGTCGGTAAACGTCTTTTTTACATGCTCTTTCATCAGATGAACCGATTGATACCCTGCCTCTACATCCACACCGGCTGCTTTATATGCTTCGCTCATTGTCATTCTCCTTTAATTTTATTCAAATTCCATTTTATTTGCTTCATTTGGCACCGGAACTGCATACTTTCCGGAAAAACAAGCATCACAATAATCGCAATTTAAATTTTGTGCAATCTCCTTAATTGCCTCCATACTTAAAAATCCCAGCGTATCTGCGCCAATCTTCTGCCGCATTTCTTCCACACTGTATTGAACCGCCATCAAAACGTCGCGGGACGGGATGTCCGTTCCAAAATAGCACGGCCACATAAACGGCGGCGAACTAATCATCAAATGCACCTCTTTCGCCCCGCCTTCTTTCAGCTCACGAATAATGTTAGCACACGTTGTGCCTCGTACAATTGAATCATCCACCATGACAACCCGTTTGCCCCGCACAGCGCTTTTTACAACATTTAATTTAATATTAACTGACTGCTCTCTCTGCGCCTGCGTTGGCTGAATAAACGTTCTGCCAATATAACGGTTTTTTACAAACCCATATCCGTAAGGAATTCCTGATTCTTCCGCATAGCCGATGGCCGCACACAAACCGGAATCCGGAACTCCGAAAACAAGATCTGCCTCTACCGGAAAATCCTTCGCCAGGTGGCGTCCCATCAGTTTTCTCATTTCATAAACGCTTGCGCCCTGAATTTCGCTGTCCGGACGCGCAAAATAAATATGTTCAAAAATGCAGATTTTAGCTCTCTTTTGTGCCTGCTCATTTTTAATGGAGCGAATGCCGTTGTGATCAATCACCACTACCTCGCCCGGTTCTACCTCCCGGATAAACTCAGCGCCCAGATTCTCCAGTGCACAGGTTTCCGATGACAAGATATAAGAATTTTTCATTTTACCGATACACAGAGGACGGAAACCATAAGGATCGCGCGCGCCCATTAGTTTCCTCGGGCTCATCAGCACGATGGAATAGGCGCCCTGCAGCGAGTCCATTGCCCGGAGCATCGCCTGCTCAATCGAGTGAGAACGAATCCGCTCCTGTGCCAGCTTGTACATGATCACTTCGCTGTCAATGGTGGTATGGAAAATCGCTCCGTTTTTTTCCAATTCATTGCGGAGCTTAGCGCCGTTAATCAGATTTCCGTTATGAGCCAGCGCCAAAGTGCCTTTTACGTACTTGTTGACAAGCGGCTGTGCATTTTCACGCATATTTCCGCCTTTTGTAGAATAACGGACATGCCCGACCGCCATAGTGCCTTTTAAATTGTTTAAAATTAAATCGCTGAAAACCTCCGGCACAAGTCCCAGGTCTTTATGGCACAAAAACTCGCCGTCGTCATTCACCGCAATTCCGGCGCTTTCCTGTCCCCGGTGCTGAAGGGCATACAGCCCATAATACGTCAGCCGTGCAACATCAAAGCCGTCATTGTCATAAAATCCAAACACGCCGCATTCTTCATGTACTTTGTCCATTCGACAATCTAAAGTTACTTCTGTACTCACCGTATCACTCCCGATTTAAATTCAATCTTCATTTTTCAACTTATTCTATTTTGAAAGTTGATTAAGCGGCTGACTGGGTCAACCGCTTAATCTCCCTAACAGAATCTTATCTCTGCACACGTCCGGAACCGTCGCCGCCCATCAGGTTTTTCACTTCATCCACACTCACCAGGTTAAAATCTCCCTCAATCGTATGTTTGAGGCAAGATGCGGCTACAGCATATTCAATCGTATCCTGCATGCTGTAATTAGAAAGCAGTGCATATATCAGCCCGCCGCCGAAAGAATCTCCGCCGCCGACACGGTCCACAATAGAAATATTATATTTTTTTGATTTGTAGAAATTATTGCCGTCATATAAAAGCGCCGACCAATTATTTACCGATGCTGAAATACTTTCCCTCAGCGTAATCGCAACTTTGCTGAAATGGAACTTTTCTACCAGCTTTTTGCAAACTTCCTGATAACCTTCATCATTCAATTTGCCGGTTGTAACATCTGTCGAAGACGCTTTGATCCCAAATACTTTTTCCGCGTCTTCTTCGTTTGCTATGGCAACGTCAACATATTCCATCAGCGCCGACATCACGCGGTTTGCTTTTTCGCTCGTCCACAGTTTTTTCCGGAAATTTAAGTCGCAGCTTACTTGCACGCCATGCTTTTTCGCCGCCTTGCAGGCATCCATACACAGTGCTGCCGCTTCGTCAGAGATCGCCGGCGTAATTCCAGTAAAGTGGAACCACTTTGCTCCCTCAAAAATTGCATCCCAATCAAAGTCTTCCGGCTGAGCGTTGGAAATGGAAGAATGTGCGCGGTCATATACCACGTTAGATGCTCTTTGCGACGCACCCTTTTCTACAAAATAAATCCCCAGCCGTTCACCGCCGCGGGCAATGTAATCGGTATGTACTCCATATTTGCGAAGTTCCGAAGCGCAAGCATCTCCAATCGGGTTTTTCGGTAGCTTGGTCACAAAATAAGCTTCCTGACCATAGTTTGCCAGCGACACCGCCACATTTGCCTCTCCGCCGCCGTATACAGCATCAAAACTTTTTGCCTGGATATATCTTTGATAATCCGGTGTTTGCAGCCTGAGCATAATTTCACCAAATGTAACAACTTTAGCCATGTTTATCCTCCCATATTTTAATTTTCAAATCTTACAGGCCTCTCGCCTCTTTAATTTTTTGCACAAATTCTTTTCCGATTCTGGTAATCGAGGCGTAATCTCCGGTTTTAGCGCCGGCAGTTAGCGCGCCGCCTGCACCAACAGCAACCGCCCCGGCTTTAATCCACTCGCCGACATTTTCGACGTTTACGCCGCCGGTCGGCATCATTTTTGCATACGGGATCGGTCCTTTAATGGCTTTAATGATTTTCGGTCCAAACACTTCGCCAGGGAAAATTTTTACAATATCCGCCCCGGCTTCCATTGCCTCGACAACTTCTTTAATTGTCATTGCGCCGGGCATGCATGGTACCCGGTAACGGTTGCAAAGCTTGACGGTCTCTGCATTAAAATATGGGCTTACGATATACTCTGCTCCGGACAGGATCGCAGTTCTAGCGGTTTCTGCATCCATGACCGTACCTGCGCCCAAAATGATTTGATCGCTGGTATATTTTTTTGCCAGTTCTTCAATCACCCTGTGCGCCTGCGGAACAGTAAACGTCAGTTCGATTGCAGCAACGCCGCCTTCTATACATGCGTCCGTGATCCGCATTGCTTTCTCTGCGTTTTCCGCGCGGACAACCGCTACGATGCCGGCGTCGCAGATTCGTGTAATCACCTTTTCTTTGTCCATGTTTTATTCCCTCCCATTTTGGTTTCCGTTCAATTGGATTCTGTCTGACAACAACAAACAGGACCCATTGCAAGTTTGAAACCATTTTCTAATATTTATATAAAATATCAGTATAAACAACCTTAATTAATGACTGCTGAACAATTCTGAAACGCAGACGCATAGCGGTTTGTAAGCGTTTCAGAATTGTTTAGGTGCAAGGTTTTTGTGCTTTTTTTGCCAAAAACCTTGCACTTTGTGTCGGATGTCGTCTCCCG
>CASGBM010000031.1 GCA_949299615.1 uncultured Eubacteriales bacterium
GTACGTCAAATAGCAGGAAAGCTGATTTTCCCCAATCTCTTCATTTTCAAATGAAAACGGCGTAATTTCGTCATCCCCCGGCTGTTCTTCCATTTTGGAAAAATCAACGCTGTTTCGGTTAATCCTTGCCGGCGTACCCGTTTTAAAGCGCATAAGCTTTATGTTTTGCCGAAGCAGGGATTCTGACAGGCGGTCCGCCGGAAACATTCCGTCCGGTCCGCCGCTGTATGATACATCGCCGATAATAATCTTTCCTCGAAGATAAGTCCCTGAACAAATCACGACCGCTTTGGCACGATAAAATGCCCCAATACGTGTTACTACGCCCGTTACGCTGTTATCTTCGCAGATGAGGTCTACAATTTCTGCTTGTTTTAAGTCCAGGTTCGCGGTTTGTTCTATCGTTTGTTTCATCCGCGCCTGATATGCGCGCCGGTCTGATTGCACCCGCAGGGAATATACCGCCGGTCCTTTCCCTTTGTTCAGCATGCGGGACTGGAGAAATGTTTGATCTGCCGCTTTTCCCATTTCGCCGCCCAGAGCATCAATTTCCCGGACCAAATGGCCTTTTGCCGTCCCGCCAATCGAAGGATTGCACGGCATATTTGCCACAGCATCTAAATTGATGGAAAACAACGCTGTCAAAAGCCCCAGACGGGCACAGGCAAGTGCCGCCTCACAGCCGGCATGCCCTGCGCCGATTACCGCAACATCATAACTGCCGGCATAATATGTTGCCGAATCCGGCAATTGTGATTCCTCTCGTTTGTCACACATGGATCGAATACTCCTTTAAGCACTATTCCTATAATCAAAAAACGTTCCGATTTTGATTGATACTCATAAAACATACAAAAATACCATAATATAATAATTGTATCATTTTTCCCTGCAATTGGCAATATAAAGTTAAAAAATTTTAGAAAGATTCCGCCTGCCAATGAGTCAGGTTAAACTGTCCTGCAAGCGCAGCACAAAATATATCTGAATACACACGTCAGCGCCAAAAGTGTGCCATCATTTTTTAACATCCTTTATTCTCTCCTATTAAAAATAACCGTCTTTGAAATAAAAAACAGACGCCCAAAATCTGTTTAGGCATCTGTTTTGATCGGCTTTGCAACCTTTTTGTTCCCCTGTTTACGGCGGCTTAAAAATATGGTTTATATCGATTTCAGCTGATCTTTACAAAGGGATAACGATTCCCCCGACTGAATAAAATAATTTTGGAAATTTTTACGATAATACATCGGCAATTCTTTCTCATTTTCTACCAGAATACTAATATGCGCATCATAAGGCGTGTTATTTTTTAATATTATTTTTTCACCATCTAATTCTGCTGAAATATCATCAAACGCACAGATATTTTTATTTTCAAAATCGACATAAATACTTGGCAATTCCAGTATAGTCATCAAAAGCGAAACTTCACTCCAGCACGAGCCGTTAAATACGCCCCCGATACACCGCTCGCTTTCCCAGTCAGACATATTGACCCTCTCGCAGATAAATCCAAAAGGCAAAAGTTCTCTTTCCGCAGTGATGGTATCATCCCGGAGCAAACTGGCATCTTTGGGAACATCCCACGAATAAATCGGCTTATCTGCTCTTGACATGCATTTAGAAATTGCTCTGGCAATATCACCCAGCAATTCTAAAAAACGGCTATCTTTGGTAAACCGGTACAGCTTGAGCAAAGAATTTCCCGACAACGTACAAATCCCCGGCGCACTGTGCTTATTTTGAATATTCGCAAAAACGGTACCCGTTGTGGGAACATTCCATTTGCCAAACTCGCTGTACGCAGGAAAGTGATAGTTATACGGCACAACCCAGCTGCTGCATTGGTATGCTGCGTGCTTTGCATATTCGAGCCGCTTGCTATTTTTTGTTATGTCATAAAGCGTGACAAAGCTTTCCAAAAGGCCGAAGGCACTTTCACTGTCTACACACTGCAAAATTTCTCCCGGGCCTCCAGTTGTATACCCTTTCATAATGAAATGGTCGTAAAAATACTGCGCCGATTCTTCTGCAACGGACAAATATTTTTCCTCTTGAAAGTAACGGTACGCCTCAGAAAGTCCCGCCGGAGCTATGCCTGCTGACGCGGAATTTCCAACAATAATTTCACCGGTTTTATAGTCTACAAACTGACCGAACTGACCGTATTTTTCCCACAATGCAACAAAAGCATCCGCCAGTTTTTTCGTTCCGTCAATATATTTTTTATCAATTTCTTCTTGTTTGCTTTCCATGATATAAAAATGCTTTAGCGCATAAAGCAGGAGGTCTGCCGTTCTTCGAATCAATAACCAGTTTTCCCTGACACCTTTTAAATAAAAGTCTCCCGCCGTTTCATGATTGGTGCCGCCTTTTGCCGGAAACAATCCGCACTCCGTTTGCGAATTAAAAATATAATCTAAGGTCTTTATTGCCCGGCTATACTCCAGCTCGCCGCCCAATCCCATAAGGGCTGCCGAAGACATCCCACCGCCGATCCAGCCCAGCTCCCAATTCATTCCTTCGCCTACTGCCGGTGAATAATAGCCAACATTTTCATACCATTTCATTTCATTCTGTTTCTTTTCTTCTATTTTATAGGCGGTTTCAAACGGTATTTCTTCTGCTAGGGCGCAATCCATTTGCATACATTTTCTATGGTCAAAAAACACCGCGTAAAACGCGTTCATATCAGATGCGTCAAACTCGAATAGCTGAAATGGAATTTCAACACAATCCCCTTTTTTGTAATCAGCACCCTGATCATTGCACTCTACCATAAACGGCCAGCGGTATTTTTTAGGGTTCCTCATTTTGGGCGCCGTGATGGATATGATGCACCGCTTGTCTTCCCGATGATATCCAAGGCCATAATTGCCGTTTTTGTCCCCCTGAACCGTGAGTACCAGATAACCTTTCTTATTTATGCTGTCATATACCCCTACACACGGGACGGAAACATCGCCGGTTGTAACCGCTATTTTCCCGCTTCCGTCTTCATTGAGCCTCACAACGTCTGTAATCAGAGTTTGTGCATCAATCCCAATCTCCTCTTGTGTAAAGCAGGGCGGATAATCCCTCTTTACAGACCGAAAACGATTGCCGTTATAGGCGCACGCCGGAAACAATACATACTACCCTTCCGGTATATTGTCGAAAATAAACTCAACCGTTATGATCTCATTGAAAACCTCCTCTTGAAATAAAACCTGCACCGACCCTTCGTTTATCCTAACCTCCGACGCTCTCGTCTTTACATTTATCATGCGATCTTCCCCTCCGTTTTTCTATCCTTTGGCATGTCTTCGTTCCTGTCCCTTTTTTACACGATATTTTTCAGGTTTCGTGGTTTCGTTTTTCCTACACCTTTACCTATATGTAAAATCCGCAAAAATAAATCATACAGGGATGACGTTTTCTTCTGTCTATAACCATTGTCTTCCATGGAATATAATAAGATGATTTTATGCGTTTGTCAATATTATTTTTACCCAAACAGAACAATAATTTTAATTTAGCTGTATCATCTTCTGCACATATGTTTTTGCGTCTTTTCTTACTCCCGTTTTCGCCCATGTGTTAATGCAGGCCGTTGACAAATCCAAACCCGCACTTTTAAAATGCCAATCTTTAATTGTTTTAAAGCGTATACCAGAAAATATAATTCATTTCAAGGTATGCGAGCGTTCCGTTTTCGCATAAGGAAGAAATATTTCAGCGTGTCGATAAAGTCGACACGCTTCAAGTCGAAACCTCTTTTCAAGAGTTTTCGCTTGAAAACAAGGGTTTTCGTTCGCACGGCGCTCTCCGCGTCCGCCCTTGATATGAGCGGTTTTCGTGGTACACGCCCACAAAAACCGCATATTTAAGTACAAAGGGGGTTCTCCTCTGACGACTCCCCATAATTGCGAAAAGATAGGTTTATCTACAGTCTGATTTGACTTTTTCTTTCACTAGTGATATGATATTTTTACCAACGTACGAAAGGAAGGTTATATATGTATCTTGCCAACGAAAAAAGATATGACCGAATGAAATATAACCGCTGCGGCAAAAGCGGTTTAAAACTTCCTGCGATTTCCCTGGGGCTTTGGCATAATTTTGGCAGCTGCGACCGCTATGACAACATGGTAGATATGGTGACTACGGCATTTGACCACGGCATTACCCATTTTGATCTTGCCAATAACTACGGCCCGTATGCAGGAAGCGCGGAAGAAAATTTTGGAAAAATTTTAAAAACCGTTTTTCGCCCCTACCGTGACGAGCTGGTAATCTCGACCAAAGCCGGCTATTATATGTGGCCCGGGCCATACGGCGAATGGGGAAGCAAAAAATATTTAATCGCAAGTCTGGACCAAAGCTTAAAACGGATGGGGCTCGACTACGTTGATATATTTTATTCTCACCGTCCGGATCCGCAAACACCGTTGGAAGAAACCATGGCCGCACTGGATCAAGTGGTAAGGCAGGGAAAAGCGCTTTATGTCGGAATTTCCTCTTACAGCGCAGAAGAAACCAAGCGGGCATCTCAGATTTTAAAACAGCTGGGGACACCGTGCCTGATTCACCAGCCAAATTACAGCATGTTCAACCGCTGGATTGAAGATGGACTGCAAGACGTTTTAGCGGAAGAGGGGATTGGTTCCATTGCTTTCTGCCCTCTTGCGCAAGGTCTTTTAACCGACCGTTATCTAAACGGAATCCCGCAGGATTCCCGTGCGGGAAAGACAAACACTTTTTTGCGGGCAGAAGATGCAAACAATGCCGAAACGCTTGCTAAGGTGCGCGCATTAAATGAAATTGCGAAAAAACGCGGGCAATCTTTGGCGCAAATGGCGCTGGCATGGGTTCTGCGTAGCGACCGTGTAACCAGTGCCCTGATAGGCGCAAGCCGGCCGGAGCAGATTGTAGAAAATGTTCATGCCCTGAATACGCTCTCCTTTGCCGAAGAAGAGTTAAAACAAATTGACGAAATATTAAAATAATTTTATGCCTGTAAAAATGGAGCGGATGCGATTTTTAAAATCGCATCCGCTCCATTTTTTATATTTTATCCCTTTATATCAGAAAGACACAGCCGCAGCAAAAAGCTGGAAACCATTCTGTCTCATGCTGATTGCACAGAAAATTTATTGCTTTTTAAAGAGCTGAACCAGGCAGCGCGCCGCCTCTTTTGTGTCTTCCGGACTGCCAAAGGTAGAAAACCGGAAATACCCCTCGCCGCAAGCACCAAAGCCTTCTCCGGGCGTGCCGACCACCTGGATTTCGTTTAAAAGGTAATCAAAAAATTCCCAGCTTCCCATTCCGCCAGGGCATTTCATCCAGATATACGGTGCATTTTTGCCGCCGCAGTACCAAATGCCGAGCTGATCCAGCGCCTCCATCAGCATTTTCGCGTTATTTTTATAGATCTGAATGTTCTGTTTTACCTGTTTTTGACCTTCCGGTGTAAAAACAGCAGCGCCGCCTTTTTGAATAATATACGATACGCCGTTGGTTTTCGTTGTTCGGTTTCTTACCCACATGGCGTTCAAATTCATACCGTTTCTTACCAGTTCTTTTGGAATCACGGTGTAGCCAAGACGCGTACCGGTAAAACCAGCCGTTTTTGAAAGGGAGCAAATTTCGATGGCGCAGGTTCGGGCGCCTTCAATTTCAAAAATACTGTGCGGCAGGCTTTCCTCTTCGATAAATGCCTCATAGGCGGCGTCAAAAAGAATAATTGAACCATTTTGATTGGCATAATCCACCCACTTTTGCAGCTGAGTTTTGGAAAATACTGCTCCGGTGGGATTATTGGGGGAACAGATGTATAGAATATCTGCTTTTAGATGGTCATCCGGTTCCGGCAAAAATTGGTTTTCCTTGCCGGATGCTAAATGGATGATATTTCTGCCTGCCATCACGTTTGCATCCACATAAGCAGGATATGCCGGCTCAATGACTAAGGCAGAACTTGAGCGTTCAAACAAATCTAAAATATCTCCAAGCTCGTCGCTGGCGCCGCTGGACACAAACACTTCATCCGAAGAAAGAGATACCCCTTTTTCAGCATAATATTTTGCAATTGCCTCGCGCAAAAACGGAGCCCCGCACTCCGGCATATATCCATGAAACGTATTTTTCTTTGACTGATCGTCCACCGCCTCGTGCAGAGCCGCAATCACAGCCTCGCAAAGCGGCAACGACACGTCGCCGATTCCCATACGGTAAAGATATTTTCCGGGGTTTGCTTCTAAATATGCCTTCGTTTTTTGCGCAATATTATAAAAAAGATAAGAATCTTTTAAATCATCATAATGCATATTAGGTGTAATCATTCTATCGTATCTCCTTCGTAAACAAATTGTGCCGGACCGGTCATCTGCACACAATGATCAGGTGCGATCTGAATTTTTAATGTACCTCCGTCTAAACGCACGGAGATTTCCTCGTCATATTGACAATATCCTTCCGCAATCGCCGCCATCACACTGGCACAGGCGCCGGTTCCGCACGCCATGGTGACTCCGCTTCCTCTTTCCCACACGCGCATACGCAGATGGCGATCATCCAACACCTGAACAAATTCGACATTTACGCCGTCCAGGAATGCTCTATGGTGCTCAATTGCCGGACCCAGCTGTGTCAATGGCGCTTCCTCCATATTTTCAACAAAAATCACCGCATGGGGATTGCCGACCGACACCGGCGTCAGCGTCACGGTTTTTTCTCCTGCCGTGAGTTCTGTCTTTTTTTGTGCTTCCGCCTTTCCCATGTCAACGGCAACGCCTTTCACTTTTCCACCGCTCAACTGCAACTGCAACGCGCGGATGCCGGACAGGGTTTCAACCGTCAATTTGGTTTTATCCGTATATCCCTTGTCATAAACATATTTCCCGACACAGCGAATCCCATTGCCGCACATTTTTGCTTCACTGCCGTCCGCATTAAAGATCCTCATTTTAAAGTCTGCAATTTTTGATTCTGAAATGTAGATCATCCCATCCGAACCCGCTCCAAAATGCCGGTCTGACAGCTTAACCGACAATTCGGATATATTTTCCGGCACTTCGCCGTACACATATAAATAATCATTGCCTAGTCCATGCATTTTTGTGAAATGCATTGCGTTCCCTCCTCATGATCCGTTTTTGCTGCTTTTGCTTTTTTACCAGAATATAAAAACGCGGCTTGAATAAACCCTTTAAAAAGCGGGTGCGGTCTGTTGGGTCGGCTTTTAAACTCCGGATGGAACTGAACCCCAACATGAAACTGCCGATTGGGCAGTTCCACCGTTTCCACCAACCTGCCGTCAGGAGAAGTCCCGCTGAGAACAAGCCCGCACTGTTCCAGCAAGCTTCGGTAATCATTGTTAAACTCATACCGGTGCCGGTGCCGTTCACTGATAGAACTACAGCCATAGCATTGCTCCATCGTTGTTCCTTGCCGAATCTCACAGGGATAAACGCCAAGCCGAAGCGTACCGCCTTTGTCAATTTCATCACTTTGACCCGGCATGAAATCTATCACTTTGTGCCGGCACTGCTCGTCAAACTCTCCGGAGTTGGCATCGACAATACCCGCCGCGTTTCTCGCATATTCAATGACAGCAATCTGCATTCCAAGACAGATCCCAAAATACGGTATCTCATTTTCCCTGGCATATTTCGCTGCCAAAATCATTCCTTCTATGCCCCTACTTCCAAAACCGCCGGGAATCAGGATTCCATCAAGATCTTTCAGTACGGATTCCGCATTCTCCGCTGTAATTTTTTCTGAATCAATCCAACGGATTTTAATGTGCGTGTTATAGGCATACCCGGCATGGCGAAGCGCCTCGGCAACCGAAAGATAGGCGTCATGCAGTCCGACATATTTCCCGACAAGGCCAATGTTTACGCTGTATTTCCTCGTTTTGATGCGTTCTACCATCTGTGACCACTCTTTTAGATCCGGCTCCGGCGGGCAAATTCCCAATTCGCGGCATACTACGGCGGAAAAATTTGATTTTTCCAGCATCAAAGGCGCCTCGTAAAGATTCGGTAAGGTAATGTTTTCAATGACACAATCCGGCTTTACATTGCAGAATAACGATATTTTTTTAAAAATAGATGCTTCCAGCGGCTCGTCGCAGCGAAGTACCACAATGTTTGGATTGATCCCCATACCAAGCAGTTCTTTAACCGAGTGCTGGGTCGGCTTTGATTTGTGTTCGCCCGATCCCCGAAGATACGGCACCAATGTTACATGGATGAACAGACTGTTTTCTCTTCCGACTTCTAAGGAAATCTGACGCACTGCTTCAATAAACGGCTGAGACTCAATATCACCGATGGTACCGCCGATTTCCGTAATCACGACGTCAGCGTTTGTCTTTTTTCCAACACTGTAAACAAACTCTTTAATTTCATTGGTAATGTGAGGAATGACCTGAACCGTAGAGCCTAAATACTCCCCGCGGCGCTCTTTGTTTAAAACATTCCAGTAAACTTTTCCGGTGGTAAGGTTAGAATATTGGTTAAGGTCTTCATCAATAAAACGTTCATAGTGCCCCAGGTCAAGGTCTGTTTCTGCGCCGTCCTCCGTGACATAGACCTCGCCGTGCTGATAGGGGCTCATCGTACCGGGATCCACATTAATATAAGGATCCAATTTTTGCGCCGCGACCTTTAAACCCCTGGCTTTTAGCAAACGTCCCAGCGATGCAGCCGTAATCCCCTTGCCAAGACCGGATACAACGCCTCCTGTCACAAAAATATATTTTGTCATTGACTTGTCCTCCTTTATTCTAACCAAACCAAGATAAAATTTACACCATTTGTCTTACATGCTTGTTTTCATACACAAATGCTATTCCACATCCTGCAAAGCGTCATATCCCTCTTCGCCCGTACGGACTTTTACAACATTTTCCACATCGTAAACAAAAATCTTGCCATCGCCGATGTGACCGGTATAAAGCACCTTTTTAGCTGTCTCAATCACACTTCTGACCGGCACCTTGCTCACGACTATTTCTACCTGCACCTTAGGAAGAAGATTGGCTTCCACCGGAACGCCGCGGTAATACTCCGGCTTACCCTTCTGAACGCCGCAGCCGAGAACATGAGACACCGTCATACCTGTGATCCCAATTTCCATCATTGCCGATTTCAACGCCTCAAACCGGGATTCTTTGCATACGATTTCTACTTTTGTGAGTTTCGGCGTTGTCCCATCAAATGAAGGCATTTTTTTCACTTCTACCGCTTCTGCTACCGGTGTATCACCTGTCACGACAACTGCATTTTCATAGCCGTAATCCAAACTTTCCACCGCCGGCACAAAATAAGGATATGCGTGGTTGCCATGTTCGCCTGCATCAAGCCCTGTTATTTCCTCTTCTTCGGACACACGTATTCCTATTGTCTTTTTTAAAATAAGCCATACTGCTGAGGAAGCAACAAACACAAACGCACCGACAGATATAATTCCTAAAAGCTCTATTCCCAACAGCTGAAATCCTCCGCCATAGCACAAACCATTTACGGCGGACAGCGAGGTAACGCCTTCTTTTGCAAACAAGCCGACACAAATGGTTCCGAAAACGCCGCAGCCAAGATGAACAGAGGTTGCCCCCACCGGATCATCAATTCCTGCACGATCAAAAAACATAACTGCAAAAACCACAAACACGCCGGCGATTGCACCGATCAGCAAAGATATTTCAATGCTGATATAGGCACATCCGCCCGTAATCGCCACAAGGCCGGCAAGACAGCCGTTAATGGTCATGCCAAGATCTGGCTTTCCAATAAAAATCCACGCTGCGATTGTTGAAGTTAAAACAGCCGCGATGGCTGAGGTATTGGTCGTCATTAAAATATGCATCACATCAGATGGATTTTGAAAGCTCATTGCCGAGCCGGGATTAAAACCAAACCATCCAAGCCAAAGCACAAACAAACCAATAACCGCCAAAGACATATTGTGACCCGGTATTGCGCGCGGTTTTCCATTTTTGTCATATTTACCGATTCTGGGTCCCAAAATAAGCGCGCCGGACAACGCGGCCCAGCCGCCCACAGAATGAACGACCGTGTCTCCTGCAAAATCCATAAACCCAAGCTTTGCCAGCCAGCCGCCGCCCCATACCCAGTGGCCGACAACCGGATAAATCAACAGAGTAAGTACAAAAGAAAAGATAATAAAAGAAATATATTTTACTCTTTCCGCCACCGCCCCTGAAACGATAGTGGCAGCGGTGCCGCAAAACACAAGCTGAAAGAAAAATTTACCCCAAAATGGTACATTTGCAGTAAGAGTGTTATCGTAAAATGTCAAATCCCGACTGCCTAAAATCCACAAATTTTCCGTTCCGACTAATAGATGGTCTCCGCCAAACATAAGCCCCCATCCCAAAAGCAGGAACCCCAAAGAAGATACTGCAAATACAATAAAATTTTTTGACAGGATATTTACAGTGTTTTTTGCTCTGGCAAACCCAGCCTCCACGGCTGCAAAACCGAGATTCATAAAAAACACTAAAATAGCAGCAAGAAAAACCCACAATGTATCCAACGCCATACCATCATCTTCTTTCTTTTTATTTCAGAATTATTTTACGCTAAACAACAAATCGCCGTAAGTTGGAAACGGCCAATATTTTCTTGCCGTAAGGGTCTCCGCTTCGTCGCAGGCAAGCCGGAGCTCACTCATGATGCGAAGAATCTCATCCCGGATGACTACGGATTCTTCTATAATATCTTCGTCCGCGTCCTTAAGCGAAACCAGCGCATTTTTTAATTCGTCCGCCTTGGCGGCAATCCGATCTGTTAATATCGACAGTTTCCGAACCAGATCCGTCTCATAGCTGCATACAAGCGTCTGATCAAAAGCCTTTTTTGCAGCAGCTGATTTTGCTAAATCTGCCGTATAGGCTTCCACTGCAGGAGCAATTTGTGTCTTTGCCATGTCCACCATGGTGTTTGCCTCAATGATAACCGTCTTGCAGTAGTTTTCCAGCATAATATCGCATCTGGACTGCAGTTCCTCTTGTGAATAAACTCCATGCGCCGTTAGCATTTCCACATTCTTCTTGTCCATTAAATGCGGCATACAATCCGGCGTTGTGCGGTAATTGAGCAAGCCTCTTTTCTCCGTCGCTTCCTTAATCCAGCTGTCATCGTACCCATTCCCATTAAATATAATATTTTTATGGTCTTTAATGGTTTTGCGGATCATGCTGTTTAATGTCGTTTTAAAATCGTCTGCATTCTCCAGGCGGTCTGCATAAATTTTCAGGCTTTCTGCTACGGCAGTATTGAGCATAATGTTCGCACACGCTATGCTGTTGGACGAGCCGAGCATCCGAAATTCAAACTTGTTTCCGGTAAAGGCAAACGGCGAAGTTCTGTTGCGGTCCGTGGTATCCCGGTTAAACTTGGGCAATACATCCACTCCCAATTTCATTTGTGTTTTTTCCGCGCCCTGATACGGCGTGTCTGTCTCAATTGCCTCCAGAACAGCGCTCAGTTCGTCTCCCAGGAAAATAGAAACTACCGCCGGCGGCGCTTCATTGGCCCCCAAGCGGTGATCGTTGCCGGCAGTGGCAACGGAAATGCGAAGCAAATCCTGATAATCGTCTACCGCCTTAATTACCGCACATAAAAACAGCAAAAACTGAGCATTTTCATAGGGAGTCTCGCCGGGAGAAAGTAAATTTTGTCCCGCATCAGTGGCAATGGACCAGTTATTATGCTTGCCGCTGCCATTGACGCCGGCAAACGGTTTTTCGTGCAGGAGGCATACTAAGCCATGCTTTGCGGCTACTTTCTGCATAATCTCCATCATCAGCTGGTTGTGATCTGTTGCAATATTTGTTGTGGTATAAATCGGCGCCAGTTCGTGCTGTGCCGGAGCAACCTCGTTATGTTCTGTTTTTGCTAATATCCCCAGTTTCCAAAGTTCGTGGTTGAGTTCCTCCATATAGGCTTCCACCCGCGGCTTAATCACGCCGAAATAGTGGTCATCCATTTCCTGCCCCTTCGGCGGTTTTGCACCAAACAGCGTGCGCCCGGTAAAACGGAGGTCTGGACGCTGGTCATACATTTCTTTTGTTACCAAAAAATATTCCTGCTCGGGCCCCACAGAGGAGCGGACGCATTTGGCAGTGTCGTTTCCAAACAAACGCAAAATACGGATGGCCTGCTTGCTGAGCGCCTCCATAGAGCGCAGCAAAGGCGTTTTCTTGTCCAGCGCATGTCCGCCGTATGAACAAAATGCCGTGGGAATGCAAAGACTTTTCCCTTTTATAAAAGCGTATGAGGTTGGATCCCAAGCTGTATATCCTCTCGCTTCAAACGTAGCCCGCAAGCCGCCGGAGGGGAAAGACGAAGCATCCGGCTCACCCTTTATGAGTTCTTTTCCGGAAAACTCCATAATCACACCGCCGTCAGGCGATGGTGAGATAAAACTGTCGTGTTTTTCCGCAGTAATTCCGGTCAGCGGCTGAAACCAATGGGTGTAATGCGTTGCTCCGTGAGCAACTGCCCAATCCTTCATCGCTGTTGCCACCGCATTTGCCACGCGAATATCAAGCTTTGTGCCCTCATCTATGGTTTTTTTCAAGGATTTGTACACCTCGGCAGACAAAGTGGCTTTCATTACTCTGTCATCAAAGACCAATTCTCCAAAATAATCCGGTACTGTTTTCATAACAAGATCTCCTTTCGCTTGACTTGATATAAATAAAGGCAAAGACAGCTTTCGTGCGGTAAAACAAGAAAGACGCCTTTGCCTTTTGTCCCATATGAAATTGCTGCAGAAAAACAGAAAAGCGTCTCCGGGTGCCAATCACTCAAAGACGCCTTTGCCTTTCTGTGATGCATTATACACCTTTGATTTTTTTTTGTCAACCCTTTTTTTAAAATTTTTATTTTTTTTACTCTTGACAAACAAATGGCAAAAGTATATAATGTCTGTAAATGAGCAAAGGCGTTCATTTTAGCACAGATAAGTTTTTGTGCTGAAATGAGCGTCTTTTCTTTTATTTAGAAATTATAGAAAGGAAAGAAATGGATATGAAAATGGAAGGCCAGGTACGAATCCCCTCCGGCTGCGCAATCGCTGCCGTGATTTCTAAAGAAGGATACCTCATGTCCGGTGAAATGATCTGCAATGCGATGAAACCAATGCATGACCGTTCCAACGGACTTGGCGGAGGTTTTGCCGGTTATGGAATTTATCCGCAGTATCAGGACTTTTATGCACTTCATATGTTTTTCAATGAACGTGCCACCCGTAAAAACTGCGAATCATTTTTAAAAGAACGTTTTGAAATTGTACATTCCGAGATAATCCCAACCCGTAAAATTCCTGCAATCACAGATGAACCCATCATTTGGCGGTATTTTGTCTCGCCTCTTAAATCAGTTCTTGCATCGATGCAGCTGGATGAAAAAGAATTTGTAGCGCGCACCGTCATGCAGATTAACACAGAAATGAAAGGGGCATATGTTTTTTCCAGCGGTAAAAACATGGGTGCTTTTAAAGCGGTTGGGTTTCCGGAGGATGTCGGAATGTTTTACCGGTTAGAAGAATATCAGGGATATTCCTGGACCGCACACGGCAGATATCCCACCAACACACCCGGCTGGTGGGGCGGTGCACATCCTTTTACCCTGCTGGATTGGTCTATTGTGCATAACGGTGAAATTTCATCTTATGACGCGAATCGGAGATTTATTGAAATGTTTGGATATAAATGTACCCTAAAAACAGACACTGAAGTGATTACTTATATCATGGATTATCTCATCCGCCGGCAGGGACTGACCCTCGGCGAAGCGGCGAGTGTTATTGCTGCTCCTTTTTGGAGTACCATCGAAAGAAAAAAAGATGTGGAAGATAAAAACAAACACATCTATCTGAGAACCCTCTTTCCCAGTTTGCTTATCACCGGTCCTTTTTCTATTGTGCTGGGCTTTAACGGCGGACTTATGGCATTAAACGACCGTTTAAAGCTTCGTTCTATGGTGGTTGGCGAAAAGGGCGATAAAGTGTACATTGCCAGTGAAGAAGCTGCCATCCGTACCATGGAGCCGGAGGCTGAAAACATTTGGGCGCCGGCTGGCGGCGAACCTGTAATCGTTAAAGTAAAGGACGGTGTAACCGGATGAGTATACAATTTATCTATCCCGAATTTGAAGTAATTCGAAACGACAGCCGCTGTACTTCCTGTCGCGTGTGCGAAAAACAGTGCGCAAACGAAGTGCATGCTTTTGACCAAGCGCGCGGCATCATGATAAGCGATGAAAGCAAGTGTGTTAACTGCCAGCGCTGCGTTGCCTTCTGCCCCACCCGGGCTTTGAAAATTGTAAAAAGCGACTGCACTTTTCGCGAAAATGCCAACTGGAAAAGTGACACAATGAAGGAAATTTATAAACAGGCAAACAGCGGGGGTGTCCTGCTCTCTTCTATGGGTAATCCTAATCCCCTGCCGGTTTACTGGGACAAAATTTTAATCAATGCCTCACAGGTAACCAACCCACCCATTGACCCTCTGCGCGAACCGATGGAAACGCGCGTATTCCTGGGGAAAAAGCCGCAAAAAGTGCGGCGCGGTGATAACGGCAAGCTAATTTGTGAACTGCCGCCTCAAATTGAACTTTCCATGCCGGTCATGTTTTCAGCCATGAGTTACGGTTCCATCAGCTACAATGCGCATGAATCTCTCGCCCGCGCCGCCGAGCAGCTTGGAATCCTTTATAACACCGGCGAGGGCGGTCTGCATGAAGATTTTTACTGTTACGGCGAAAACACCATTGTCCAGGTGGCCTCCGGCCGGTTTGGGGTTCACGAAAATTATTTAAAAGCGGGCGCCGCTATCGAAATAAAAATGGGACAAGGTGCAAAGCCTGGGATTGGCGGACATTTGCCTGGGATGAAAATTGTGGGAGACGTGTCCAGAACCAGAATGATTCCCGAAGGATCAGACGCCATATCTCCTGCGCCGCATCACGATATTTACTCTATTGAAGATCTTCGCCAGCTTGTCTTTTCTCTGAAAGAAGCTACCGAATACAAAAAACCGGTCATTGTTAAAGTTGCCGCCGTTCATAACATTGCGGCAATTGCCAGCGGTATTGCACGGAGCGGTGCCGACATTATTGCAATTGACGGCTTTCGCGGAGGTACCGGCGCGGCACCGACCAGAATCCGTGACAATGTCGGGATTCCTATTGAGCTAGCCCTTGCCGCTGTGGACCAACGGCTTCGCGATGAAGGCATCCGCAACCATGTTTCATTGGTTGCGGGGGGCAGTATCCGAAGTGCGGCAGATGTGGTAAAGGCAATTGCCCTCGGTGCAGATGCCTGCTACGTTGCCACCGCAGCACTTCTCGCTCTTGGCTGCCATCTTTGCCGCAGCTGTCAGAGCGGAAAATGTAACTGGGGAATTGCAACCCAAAAGCCGGAGCTTGTAAAACGCCTAAATCCAGACATAGGCTGTGAGCGGCTTGTCAACCTCATGAACGCCTGGAGGCATGAGATTAAAGAACTTATGGGCGGCATGGGGATTAACTCCATTGAAGCATTGCGCGGCAACCGTTTGATGCTGCGCGGTATTGGTCTTACAGAAAAAGAACTCGAAGTACTTGGCATCTCCCACGCCGGGGAGTAGTGGATTAAAGGAAAATTGCTTAATTTCTTGTTAAATATAAAATGATTTTCTATTTTTAGAATAAGTATAAAGAATCAATTTTATATTGCAGCCTATGGAAAAAAACTTGGAGGTGTGATATAATAATGAAAAAAATTAACATCGTTGATTTAGACTATAAAACCATTAATCACAAACTGCGTGAAACCGAAGGAGATATTACGCTTTGCGGCTGCTGCGGGCAGCGTTTTATCGCAGCCGGAATGTCAGATAAAAATATTATCATAGAAGGCGTGCCCGGAAACGCTCTCGGGGCATATCTAAACGGGGCGTCGGTCACCGTAAACGCCAATGCGCAAGATGCCGTAGGCGACACCATGAATGAAGGGAAAATCGTCGTCCACGGTCACATTGGCGATGCTGCCGGATATGCCATGCGCGGCGGAAAAATTTTTGTAAAAGGAAACGCCGGTTACCGCGCCGGAATCCACATGAAAGCTTATAAAGAAAAACAGCCGGTTATGGTTATCGGCGGAACTGCCGGCAGTTTTCTTGGAGAATATCAGGCCGGAGGAATCATTGTTGTTTTGGGACTTGAGGCAAAAAAACATAATATCGTCGGCTTTTTCCCCTGCACGGGCATGCACGGAGGAAAAATGTTTCTGCGTTCTGACTGCAAAAATGTTGTTTTCCCAAACCAAGTCACCGCTCGCGCTGCGAAAGATAAAGATTTGGATGAACTGACGGAATATGTTCGGGAATATTGCGCTTTGTTTGGCTATGATATGGACCAATTGATGCGTTCTCCTTTCACGGTGGTGACCCCGGACAGCAAAAACCCCTATCAGCAAATGTATGTTGCAAACTAGAAAGGAAGTAGGTAACTGATTATGAAATATTCAAAGGAAGAAGTTCTGCAATATGTCAATGAAGATGATGTAAAATTCATCCGTTTGGCATTCTGTGATGTTTTTGGCAGGCAAAAAAATATTTCTATCATGCCGGAGGAGCTTCCTCGCGCTTTTGAATATGGAATTGCTTTTGACGCTTCGGCAATCGCCGGATTTGGCGATGAAACTCATTCTGACCTGTTGCTTTTCCCCGATCCCGAGACGCTGATGCAGCTTCCATGGAGACCGGAGCACGGAAAGGTCGTCCGCATGTTTTCAAGCATTTGCTACCCTGACGGCAAACCGTTTGAGTGCGACACCCGGAATTTGCTGAAAAATGCGGTGGAGGACGCCAAAAAAGCGGGATATGCATTTGCCTTCGGTGCCGAACAGGAATTTTACCTATTTGAGCTGGACGAAAACGGAAATCCAACTAAAAAAACGTATGATGATGCCGGATATATGGATATTGCCCCGGAAGACCGCGGGGAAAACATTCGCCGTGAAATCTGTTTGACCTTAGAACAAATGGGGATCCGTCCGGAAAGTTCCCACCATGAAGAGGGCCCCGGGCAGAACGAGATTGATTTTCGCTATTCGGACGCTTTGAGTGCAGCAGATAACACCCTGACTTTTCAGACAATTGTTAAAACTGTCGCACGCCGCAACGGGATTTTTGTTGACTTCGGCCCAAAACCTTTAGACGGTGCTCCCGGAAATGGCTTTCACATTAATATGTCTGTAAAGCCCTGCGAGGGGTCAGAGAATCTTTGCTACATGATTGCAGGAATTTTAGATAAAATCGAGGATATGACCATATTTTTAAATCCCACCGAGGATTCTTACCGCCGTTTTGGTACAAACAAGGCGCCTGGATACATATCCTGGTCAAGCGAGAACCGTTCTCAGCTTATTCGAATCCCGGCAGCTGTAGGCGAATACCATCGGGCAGAACTGCGTTCTCCCGATCCCACCGCAAATCCATACCTCGCCTTTACCCTTTTGATTTACGCCGGGCTTTATGGCATGGAACGCAAGCTAGATTTGCCTTTAGCGGCGAATATTAACCTGTATAAAACGGATAAGAAAACACTGGAAAACTTTAGAAAACTGCCGGAGACTTTAGCGGCTGCCTGCAAAGCTGCTGCTAACAGTGACTTTATTCAAAAGCACATACCATCTGCAATTTTAGATATTTATTGCAAGCAATAAAAAGCGCGAAAAACAAAAATGGGGGAGGGAGTATGATTGGGCCTTAAGGAACTGGTTTACAGTGTTTTGATTGTCTCTGCATCTGAAAAATTTAACGAAGCCCTAATGTCCCTGCTTCCGGAATTAAAATACAATCCTGTTCTTGTTGTGCCAAATGCAGCTGCTGCCAAACGGGCCTTTGCCGAACGGACTTTTGATTTTGTAATTATTAATTCTCCCCTCCCGGATGAAAACGGGACACGTTTTGCGATTGATGTTTGCGATACCAAAGAAACGGTTGTACTTTTAGCCGTTCGGGCAGAACTCTATGCCGGAATTGCGGATGAAGTTACCGGGCACGGTGTTTTTTCGCTATTAAAACCCACTTCCAGGTCTATGATTGTCACTGCGCTCGGCTGGATGGCAAGCGCTCGGGAACGTCTTAGAAAATTTGAAAAGAAAACGTTGTCTGTTGAAGAAAAAATGAAAGAAATCCGAATGGTTAACAGGGCCAAATGGCTGCTCATTAGCGAACTTAAAATGAGTGAACCCGAAGCACACCATTACATAGAAAAACAGGCCATGGACCGCTGCAGAATGAAGCAGGAGATTGCGGAAGAAATTATTAAAACCTATATGTAACTTATAAACACATGTATTATAAAATAACAAAGACGGCAGAAAACACTATAGGCAAGACGTTTTCTGCCGTCTTATATTTTACTTGTTCCGTTTTATTCTTATTAATGACTGCTGAACAATTCTGAAACGCAGCCGCATAGCGGTTTGTAAGCGTTTCAGAATTGTTTAGGTGCAAGGTTTTTGTGCTTTTTTTGCCAA
>CASGBM010000032.1 GCA_949299615.1 uncultured Eubacteriales bacterium
AAATTGTAAATTTCACACAAATGGTTTCGCAAAACCATTTGTTCAGTAGACATTAATAAGACAGAAGTCTGTAATTTGTAATGTAAGGTGGAGTCATGTTGGATTTTTTTACAGATTTATTTTCAAATAAAATGTTAATATCGGCAGTATTAGGCTGGTTTGCAGCGCAGTTTTTAAAGGTAATATTTGTTTTGATTCGGGAGAAAAAATTTGACGTTCGCCGTTTTGTGGGTTCAGGAGGGATGCCAAGCTCCCATTCTGCTTTTGTCATTGCGCTGACAACTGCTGTTGGATATGAAACAGGTTTAAATTCAGCCCCGTTTGCGATTTGTGTTGTCTTGGCATTTGTTGTGATGTATGACGCTTCGGGGGTTCGCAGGGCATCGGGACAGCAGGCAGAAATTTTGAATAAGATAATAGAAAATTTTGGAACGGAAAACCTCGAAATCACAGGAAAGCGGTTAAAAGAATTGATTGGCCACACACCGTTTGAGGTTTTTGCCGGTGCTTTGGTTGGAATTATTGTTGCAGTATTGCTGTATATGGTATAAAATGAAGAAATTAGGAGAATGAAAGAGATAAATTAAAATAATTGGAAAATATCATCAAAATGGCAAAATGTATATATGCCAGTTGCAATGAATCTAATTTACTATTTTGTAATTTTATGATACAATAATCTATGGTGGTGCAGTATCCTAGTCAGAGCTGCTCGTTCCCAGGACGGGCCTAAAAATCCGTTGAAGGGCATATCGATGAAGTTCCTTGTGCTTGCTTTCGACGCCCAGTCGGGGGTTGGTGCTGGGAGTTAAGGTTTAGGGGCAGTCCGCAATGGCATGCGGATGCGACCCTTTTACCGTGGAGACCTGTTCTTGTGCTTTCTTATGCTCCGCAGTGGGATTTAATGCCTGCTCGTGACGTAATGAGGTACGAAACAGGATGAAACCTGTGTTGCGGTGCTAATTTTTTGCAGCCTGTTTTTGGATAAAGAACAGGAGGCCGCATCGGCGGCATGGCAAAAGCTTGCAATTAAAGCGTGCTGTGCACAGTGTAGCCTGCCTTGAGTGGGTGTGGCGGAGATCAGATCAGACATTGAGCCTTCGGCCAAAGGCTTAACGTTATCGCTGTTTGAAACCACAGTTGCAAAAGAGGCTAAGAACGAGTTTGACTGTTTGGGAAAACCTCTAGGCTGTTCTTTCAAAGAGGTGCTTTAGGGATTGCAGTACGGAATTAAGTGGCGATTCGGTTCTGCCAGGGGTAACCCGGCAGGCTGCGCTTCAAGGGAAACCGCCGGTTTGGCGACAAATCGGCAGCGCTTCGGGAAATCCTACCGGACCTAAACCGTAAAATTTACCTATGGCATTACCACCCCCTGAATCAAGGGAAAACAGAAGATGGCTTTATATGGTTCGCCAAAATAGGGCGAACCGTATTTTATACATACACAATATTTGGCAAAAGAGAAAGGCAGGGTGAAATTTTTGGACGAGACTCCAGAAAAGCGAAAAGAAAAAGTAAAAATGAAAATTCGATCGAATAATGTAGGCAACCGCAAGACCAGCTATAAATGGATAGTCACAATCATAGTATGGACATTTCTCATATCTTGCTTGATGCAAACGTTTCAGGCAGGTCTGATGAATAAAGTAAATTTAATTTGGGCGTTTGTCATTTTAATTGGTTTTATCTTAATTGGTATTGTGTTTGACATTGTTGGAGTTTCTGTTACTGCTGCCTCAGAAGTGCCGTTTCACTCTCTTTGTTCCCGCAAAGTGCGTGGCGCAAAAGAAGCGGTGCGCCTGATACGAAATGCGGATAAGGTGGGAAACTTTTGCAATGATGTCATTGGAGATATTGCCGGAATTGTTTCGGGAAGCGCAACGGGAGCAATTGTTGCTATGCTGCATCTCATGGCTCCGGGGAGCGATGAATTTATTCTGTCCGTGATATTGGCAGGGATTGTTGCAGCCCTGACTGTCGGCGGAAAAGCGTTTGGAAAGGGAATCGCTATTTTAAATTGTAATTCGATTATTTTTGCAGTCGGCAAAATAGTGAGTTTTATTGTTCCTGCAAAAGAAAAAAAGCGTAAAAATAAAAAATAATGGATTATATCAATCGGGAAAGGAAACGACCGCCTATGGAAACAACCAGCTCTACCAAATTGCTTGGGATTATCGGAACGCCGATTGAACACACCCTATCGCCGAAAATGCACAGCTATTTTTCGCAAAAAACCGGGCTGGATACGGTGTACCTGGCATTTGATGTTAAACAGAATGATTTTAAAGAGGTTGTGTGCTCAGCCAAAAAAATGGGTGCGCTGGGGTTTAATATTACCTCGCCTTACAAAATTGAAGTGATGGACTCTTTGGATTGGATTGACCCGGAAGCAGAATTGATGGGCACAGTAAATACTATTGTAAATCGAGACGGGAAATGGCACGGATACAACACAGATGGAGACGGATTTGTAAATTCTTTGGAAATGCAAGTGGGTTCGCTAATGGGGAAAAGCATTTTGCTGCTTGGAGCAGGCGGCTCTGCGCGCAGCGTTTCGTATAAATTTGCAAAAAAAGGTGTTTCTTCTATCACTATTTCTGCGAGAAATGTGCAAAATATCAATAAAATAAAAGATGTGATTACAAAACACACCGGCAGCAGTTTCTACGACAGAATAAATGCGGAAACCCACTATGATATGATTGTAAATACCACACCGCTCGGCATGCACCCGCATGAGGCGGAAAATCCCTTTGTGCAATTTATGGACAAGATAAACGGTGACGTTGTTTGCTGTGATTTGATTTACAATCCCCAGAAAACCTTATTTTTGCAGGAAGCAGAAAAACGGGGAGCAAAAATTATAAACGGTCTCCCCATGCTGGTGCTGCAGGGAATTTATGCCTATGAACATTTTACGGGGGCAACACTTGGGGAAACTTGCTTTGAAGAAACTATGCAGTTGTTTACAGAATATAAAATAAACTAGAAGGTGTAGAGATGATCGAGCGGAAAAAGATAACTTTAAATGATAAAGCTGTCTTTGCATCCTATATTCAAAATCAAATCAATTCAACCTATAATTTTACCAATATGTTCATGTGGTCGGGAAACAGTGCCATTACGTATGCGGAGCTAAGCGGCTGCCTGGCTTTGTTTTTCCAATTTGGCAAACAACCGCCGATGGCGTCGTATCCCATCGGTGACGGAGATAGAGCACAGGCGGTAGCAGACATATGTAAATATTTAGCAGGTGAGGGAGTCCGTCCGGTTTTTCGGAATTTGTCCCAATCAATGAAAGAGGAGCTGGAGCAGCTTTTTCCCAATACATTTGAATTTATTTATGACAGGGATAATGCGGATTATGTGTATGAGGTGGAGAAACTCATCACATTGAGCGGGAAGAAACTGCACGCCAAAAGAAATCATTGGAATTATTTTAAAAACACATATCATTTTGAGTACCGCCGTTTAAATGCGGAGGACATGCCGGCATGTAAACGGCTTTTTGATTCTTGGGCAGAAGAAAAATCTGACTCCTATGGCGCTGAAAGTTCACGCAGAGCAACCTTTTCTGTGTTAGACCATTATTTGGATTTAGGGGTTAGAGGCGGAGGTATCTGGATTGATGGAAAATTAGCGGCGGCAACGTTTGCAGAGCCGGTGTCAGAGGATACCGTTTTAGCACATTTAGAGTTTGGCAATCCAAACATTCGGGGAATTTTTAACGCGATTAGTCAGCAATTTTGCGAGCACGAATGGGCGGATTTCCGGTATATCAACCGGGAAGAAGATATGGGGCTGCCGGGCCTTCGCCAAGCAAAACTGGCATATCGCCCGGCATATCTTTTGGATAAATATGCGGCCGTACTTGTTTCGGACAAGTTATAGATATTGTGTTAGCTTTGGGGGTTAAATTCATGAGTGTAACGGTGGTTGGGGGAGGCCTTGCCGGTTGTGAGGCGGCTTGGCAGTTAGCAAATCGCGGCATTGAGGTCAACTTGTATGAAATGAAGCCGGAGAAGAAAAGCCCGGCGCATTCTTTGAATATGCTGGGGGAACTGGTGTGTTCTAATTCCCTGCGCGCGGATACCTTAGAAAATGGCGCCGGACTGTTAAAAGCGGAAATGCGGCTTTTGGGTTCTCTGGTTACCGAATGTGCCGATGCGACCCGCGTGCCGGCGGGCGGCGCGTTAGCAGTTGACCGAATCGGATTTGCCCGGATGATGACGGAAAAGATAGAAAAGCACCCAAATATCCGAATTTTCCATGAGGAAATCACAAAAATTCCGGATGGAGATATTGTCATCATTGCAACCGGACCGTTGACGTCAGACGCGCTTTCAGAGGATATTCGCAATTTATGCGGCGGAGATCAGCTGTATTTTTTCGATGCGGCGGCTCCGATTATAACCTATGAATCCATTAACCATGAAAAAACCTACCGAAAAGCGCGCTATGACCGCGGTACAGCTGATTACATCAATTGTCCTATGACAAAAGAAGAATATCTGCGTTTTTATGACGCTCTGATTCATGCAGAAACTGCCGAATTGAAAGCATTTGAAAACCATAAGGTTTTTGAAGGATGCATGCCTGTAGAAGTTATGGCAAAAAGAGGAGAGGACACGCTGCGGTTCGGGCCGTTAAAGCCGGTTGGCCTGGAAAATCCCGCAACGGGTGAAGAATATTATGCGGTTGTGCAGCTGCGGCAGGACGACAAAGATGGAACCCTTTTTAACATGGTTGGCTTTCAGACCCATTTAAAATTTGGAGAACAAAAACGGGTTTTTTCTCTGATTCCTGGTTTGGAAAATATGGAGATTGTCCGCTACGGCGTGATGCACCGAAATACATTTCTCCATTCTCCGGGGTTTTTAAATGCTGCTTACGAAGTAATAAAACGGCCCGGACTCTATTTTGCCGGACAAATTACCGGTGTGGAAGGCTATGTGGAATCGGCATCCTCCGGAATTGTTGCAGGAATCAATGCCGCACGTGCAGTATGCGGGAAGCCGCCGATAATTTTCCCGTCCTGTACCGCATGTGGGGCTTTGGCAAAACACGTCTCATCTTATGAGGGGAAAAACTTTCAGCCTATGAACATCAATTTTGGCATCATAGATGGACTCGATTATCGGGTAAAAAATAAAAAAGAGCGTTACGGAAAAATATCGGAGCGCGCATTAGGTACCATTCGGCAAATGACTGAGGAGGAACTATGA
The DNA here is from genome assembly GCA_949299615.1 of uncultured Eubacteriales bacterium. GTDB lineage: Bacteria > Bacillota > Clostridia > UBA1381 > UBA9506 > RGIG1666. Next base: position 5,226 of record CASGBM010000032.1, read on the forward strand.
ATTTAGAACACTTGAATGAAAAACAGCGGGAAGCAGTTTTGACAACAGAAGGACCAATTTTAATTTTAGCCGGCGCGGGCTCCGGAAAAACAACGGTAGTTGTCAATAAAATCGCTTATATTTTAGAGCAGAAACTGGCGCGCCCTTATGAAATTTTGGCTATCACATTTACCAATAAAGCGGCAAATGAAATGAAAGACAGAATTGAGGGCTTGATTGGGGAGTCGGCAGACGGGATGTGGGTCCATACATTTCACGCCTGCTGTATGAAAATTTTGCGGCGCAATATTCAGCTTTTGGGTTATGACAGTGACTTTGTCATTTATGATGCGGCAGATCAGAAAACTTTAATGAAGCGGTGCTTAAAAGAACTGAATATGGATGAAAAATTTTTCCCTGTAAAAAGCGTAATCGCGGAAATATCATCAGCAAAAGATGATCTGATGGAGCCGGACTCATACAGTGAGATATTTGAATCGGATTTTAGAAAGTCAAAAATCGGTGAAGTATACAAGCTGTACCAAAAACGATTGTGGGAAGCCAACGCGCTGGATTTTGACGATATTATTATGTTAACCGTGAAAATATTGTCGATGGAGGAAAGTGTGCTGCAGTATTATCAAAATAAATTTAAATACATATTTGTGGATGAATATCAGGATACAAATAATTCCCAATATATGCTGACCAGTATGCTTGCTGCCGGTTATCAAAATATTTGTGTTGTCGGCGATGACGACCAGAGTATTTACAAATTCCGCGGTGCAAACATTAATAATATTTTAGATTTTGAAAAAGAATTTAGCGGGGCAAAAGTGATTAAGCTGGAACAAAACTACCGTTCCACACAAAATATTTTGAATGCGGCAAACAGTGTAATTGCCAATAATTTGGGCAGAAAAGGAAAAAATCTCTGGACAGATAATGGCAGCGGGGACAAAATTGATGTATTTCAAGCTGATAACGAATATGAAGAAGCCGATTATATTGCAAAACAAATAAAAAATGCGGTCGAACAGCAGGGAGCAAAATATGCTGATTGCGCAATTCTTTACCGTACCAATGCGCAGTCGCGTATTATTGAAACAACCTTAAGCGGCTATCATATTCCGTATCGCGTTCTTGCCGGCCTCCGCTTTTATGACCGCAAGGAAGTAAAAGATGTTTTGGCATATTTGCGTTTGGTGTTTAACCCTAACGATAATATTAGCTTAATCCGTGTTGTGAACGAGCCCAGCCGAAAAATCGGGACATCTTCTATCGAAAAAATTGCGAAAGCGGCGGCGCAGCGCGGCACAAGCATGTTTGCCGCAATGGAGCAGGCAAACGAGATAGAGGATTTAGCAAAAATCTCAGATAAGCTGCATGGTTTTACACAAATGATCCGAAGCGTGCAGGAACAATCGGAAAACAAACTTCCTTCTGCTGTCTTAGAGCTAATTTTGGAAAAAAGCGGCTACCGCGCCATGCTGATGGCAGAAAACAGCGTGGAAAACCAGACGCGGCTGGAAAACATCGGCGAATTTATTACATCGGCGTTTGAATATGAAAAAGACAGCGAGGAGCCAACCCTTGCCGGATTTTTAGAACGGACATCTTTGGTGTCTGATATTGACAATTATGACGCGGAATCAGATACCGCGGTGATGATGACCTTGCACAGTGCAAAGGGGCTGGAGTTTCCCTATGTATTCTTATGCGGAATGGAAGAAGGTTTATTTCCGAGCAGCCGTTCGATGTATTCGGAAGAAGAAATCGAAGAAGAACGCCGGCTGTGCTATGTGGGAATCACGCGCGCGAAAAAACATTTGACTATTTCTTATGCAGAACGCCGGAATCTTTACGGCGGTTCTCAATATGCAAAGGCATCCCGTTTTGTCAATGAAATCCCCGTGGAGTACACAAATGTAATTTCTGACAAAAAGACGGAGGTCCCACAAACTTCCAAGCAAACAGCAGATCACAGAGCGCTGTTTAACGATATATTTAATAAAAAGGCTTTTGATGTGCGCAGTCATCCTGTAAAAATAAACTTTGCGCCAGGCGATGTTGTGACTCATAAAAAATTCGGCCGCGGGATGGTTTTGTCAGTTACACCGGAAGGCGGCGATGTCCGGATCGAAATTGCGTTTGATGAGATCGGGACCAAAAATCTGATGGGCGCTTTTGCAAAGTTAAAAAAAGCGGAAGAATAACGGCAATAAATTAGGAGGGTAATTGATGGATAATGAAAAGAAAATAGCTGTTTTAATTGACGCAGATAATGTTTCACACAAATATATTAAATTTATATTAGATGAAATCGCTACCCATGGCGTGCCGACTTATAAAAGAATTTATGGGGACTGGACGTCGCCGCAGCACGCGGCATGGAAAGAAGTGTTGTTGGACAATTCCATTACGCCGATTCAGCAATATAGCTACACAACGGGGAAAAATGCAACGGATTCGGCTTTGATTATTGATGCTATGGATATTTTGTATTCTCATAATGTGGATGGTTTCTGCATCGTTTCCAGTGACAGCGATTTTACACGTTTGGCCGCGCGCCTGAGGGAAGAAGGTATGCTGGTAATAGGAATGGGGGAGAAAAAAACGCCTAAGGCATTTATCAGTGCCTGCGAGCGGTTTAAATATTTAGAAGCACTGTCCGGCCAGCCGATAGAGGAGGAAGAAACGCCTGAGACGCCGGAACCAAAGCGGTCAGCAAAATCAAAGGAAAAAGAACTGAAAAATTTGACGAGAGCAATCCGTAAAATTATCACCGAGGTTTCCGACGAAGACGGCTGGGCATATTTGGGTGATGTGGGGAACATGCTGGCAAAGCGGTTTCCTGATTTTGATACGAGAAATTATGGTTACTCAAAGCTAACTCCTTTTCTTTCTTCGCTGAAAGGGGTTGAACTTGATTCCAGGAAAACAAGCAATCCCAATATCAGTCATAAATATGTGAAAATGAAGTAAAAACCTTTGATTTTTCACGAAATCAATGATATTTTTTATAATTATTTTATGAAAAACGGGGAATAATGAATTTTTGAAGGAAAAATAAAAAAATAATTGCAATTTTGCGATTCTATGGTATAATATAATTTGGTGTCTGAGGCAGACAAATTTTGTTAAAAATTTGTTAGGGTTTGACATAAATCCGGACAAAATGAAATAGGAGGTTTCATTGATGGGCAAAAAATATGTTTATCTGTTTAGCGAAGGCAACGCAGATATGAGAAATCTGTTGGGCGGCAAAGGCGCTAACTTGGCTGAAATGACCAAACTCGGTCTTCCAGTGCCTCAAGGCTTTACGATTTCTACCGAAGCTTGTACACAGTATTATGAAGACGGCAGAAAGATCAATGATGAAATCATGGATCAGATTATGGTTGCCATTACAAAAATGGAAGAAATCACCGGCAAAAAATTCGGCGATAAAGAAAATCCGCTTTTGGTATCAGTCCGTTCCGGCGCAAGAGCATCCATGCCGGGTATGATGGATACGATCCTCAATCTGGGATTAAACGAGGAAGTTGTTAATGTTTTAGCTGAAAAATCCGGAAATCCTCGCTGGGCATGGGATTGTTACAGAAGGTTTATCCAGATGTTCTCCGACGTTGTTATGGAAGTCGGCAAAAAGTATTTTGAAGAACTCATTGACAAAATGAAAGAAGAAAAAGGCGTTACGCAAGACGTTGACCTGACAGCGGATGACCTGAAAAATCTGGCAGAGCAGTTTAAGGCAGAATATAAAGCAAAAATCGGCGCTGATTTCCCGACCGATCCGAAAGAACAGCTGATGGAAGCGGTAAAAGCAGTATTTCGTTCTTGGGACAACCCCCGCGCTAATGTTTACCGCCGTGATAACGATATCCCGTATTCTTGGGGTACCGCTGTTAACGTTCAGATGATGGCGTTTGGTAACATGGGTGAAACTTCTGGTACCGGCGTTGCATTTACCCGTGACCCTGCAACCGGTGAAAAACACCTGATGGGTGAGTTCTTGATGAACGCACAGGGCGAAGACGTTGTTGCCGGCGTGCGTACACCGCAGAAAATTGATCAGTTAAAGGCTGTTATGCCGGAAGTGTATGAACAATTTGTAGGGATTTGCCATACCCTGGAAGACCATTACCGTGATATGCAGGATATGGAATTCACCATTGAAGATAAAAAGCTGTACATGCTGCAGACCCGTAACGGAAAAAGAACGGCAAAGGCTGCTCTTAAAATCGCCTGTGACCTCGTGGATGAAGGCATGATTACAGAAGAAAAAGCGGTTGCTATGATTGATCCGAGAAACTTGGATACGTTGCTCCATCCGCAGTTTGACGCAGCAGCCTTAAAATCGGCAGAACCGGTTGGCCGTGCTTTGGCGGCATCTCCGGGCGCTGCTTGCGGTAAAATTGTATTTACTGCAGAAGATGCAAAAGAATGGGCAGAAAGAGGAGAAAAGGTTGTTCTGGTTCGTCTGGAAACCTCTCCGGAAGATATTGAAGGTATGAAAGCGGCTCAGGGCATCCTGACTGTTCGCGGCGGTATGACATCTCATGCTGCGGTTGTTGCGCGTGGTATGGGTACTTGCTGCGTATCCGGCTGTTCGGAAATCGCTATGGATGAAGCAAATAAGAAATTTGTTTTGGCAGGCAAAGAATATCATGAAGGAGATTTGCTTTCCTTGGATGGTTCTACAGGCTGCATTTACGACGGCTTGATTCCGACGGTGGACGCTTCTATATCCGGCGAATTTGGCCGCATTATGGCTTGGGCGGATAAATATAGAACGCTGAAAGTAAGAACCAATGCAGATACGCCTGCTGATGCGAAAAAAGCACGCGAGTTGGGCGCAGAAGGTATTGGCCTCTGCCGTACAGAGCACATGTTCTTTGAAGGCGATAGAATTGACGCTTTCCGCGAAATGATCTGCTCTGATACCGTTGAAGAAAGAGAAAAAGCGTTGGAAAAAATCCTTCCTGTTCAGCAGGGCGATTTTGAAAAACTGTACGAAGCTTTGGAAGGCAACCCGGTAACCATTCGTTTCCTGGATCCTCCGCTGCATGAATTTGTTCCGACAACGGAAGAAGATATTAAAAAACTGGCCGACGCGCAGGGCAAGACAGTAGAGCAGATTAAGACAATTATTGCTTCTCTGCATGAGTTTAACCCGATGATGGGTCATCGCGGCTGCCGTTTGGCTGTCACTTATCCTGAAATTGCTAAAATGCAGACAAAAGCTGTAATCCGTGCGGCAATTAATGTTCAGAAAGCACATCCGGACTGGAATGTTGCACCTGAAATCATGATTCCGCTGGTTGGCGATGTTAAAGAATTAAAATTTGTGAAAAAAGTTGTTGTGGAAACTGCGGATGCAGAAATTGCAGCGGCAAACAGCAAACTGACTTATGAAGTTGGTACAATGATTGAAATCCCGAGAGCAGCACTTACTGCTGATGAAATTGCAAAAGAAGCAGACTTCTTCTGCTTCGGCACCAATGACTTAACGCAGATGACCTACGGTTTCTCTCGTGATGACGCAGGTAAATTCTTGAACGCTTACTATGATACGAAAATTTTTGAAAACGATCCGTTTGCAAAATTGGATCAGGTTGGCGTAGGCAAGCTGATGGAAATGGCAATTAAACTGGCTAAACCGGTCAATCCGAAGCTGCATGTTGGTATTTGCGGCGAGCATGGCGGCGATCCGTCTTCTGTGGAATTCTGCCACAACATTGGTCTTGACTATGTTTCCTGCTCACCGTTCCGTGTGCCGATTGCACGTTTAGCAGCAGCACAGGCAAAAATTAAGGAAATGAATCAATAGTAGTATATTATGAAACGGGCAGGCTTTTCGCCTGCTCGTTTTTGTATTTAAAATTATCCCGTTATCTGGGAAAATATTTATTATACCGCGAAATCAACGGCTCATCGCTTTAAAATTAAGGCTTGACATTTCATTATAGTAATATTATAATAAAAGAAAATGGCGAAGGGAGAGAATATCATGACAATAGTTGATTTTGCTTTGTTGGCGCTATTGTTATGCTTGCTGAGTCTTTTAAAAAGATTTGGCTTAGATTTGTGCGCCCTGTTGCCTATAAACACTAGGTAAACCATTTGTGTAAATAGTATGCTGGGCTGTGACAATAGCCCAGCTTTTTTTGTGAATTATTTTGTTTTCCGGTGTAAATCGGAGGTTGCTAGTTTTGTCAAAGACAGGAGGAAGGAATATGAATTATCAAAAATATCAGCGCGCATATTTTCCTGTGCCAATTCAAAACAGAACTTGGCCGGACAAGGAAATTTTAAAAGCGCCGGTTTGGTGCAGCGTTGATTTGCGTGACGGGAATCAAGCACTGTTTTCACCAATGACCCTGGAAGAAAAAGTAGAATTTTTTCAGTTTTTGGTAAAATTGGGGTTTAAAGAGATAGAAATTGGTTTTCCTGCGGCATCTGAAACAGAGTATCAATTTACCAGATATATGATAGAAAATAATTTGATACCGGACGATGTTACGATCCAGGTTTTGACACAATCGCGCGAACATATTATTGAAAAAACTATTGAGGCGCTTGAGGGCGCAAAAAATGCAATTATCCATTTATATAATTCCACTTCTGAGCTTCAGAGAAGAGTTGTCTTCCAGAAAAACAAGCAGGAGATCATTGCGCTTGCTGTCGATGGTGCAAAGCGGATCAAAGAAATGGCACATAAGCTGACGGGTAATATCCGGTATGAGTACTCTCCGGAAAGTTTTACTTGTACGGAAATGGAATTTGCGGCAGAAATCTGCAACGCGGTGATTGATGTTTTTGAGCCGACGCCGGACAAAAAACTGATTATTAATCTTCCTTCTACCATAGAGGTGTCCACGGTGAATGTGTTTGCCGATCAGATCGAATATATGTGTACCCATTTAAAGAAACGAGATTGTTTAAGCGTCAGCGTGCACGCGCATAATGACCGCGGTACAGGGATCGCTGCAACAGAGCTTGCGCTGCTTGCCGGCGCCGATCGGGTGGAGGGGACTTTATTTGGCAATGGTGAACGAACTGGGAATGCAGACATCGTTGTGATTGCCCTGAATATGTTTTCCACAGGAATTGATCCGAATTTGGCATTAAACGACATTACGAAAATTATAAATGCATATAAAAAATTTAATAAATTGCCGATTCATCCCCGTCATCCATATGCTGGAGAGCTTGCTTATACAGCCTTTTCCGGCTCCCATCAGGATGCAATTAAAAAAAGTATGGATTATTATGGGAAAAACCAATCGAAATATTGGCAAAATCCATACCTGCCCATTGACCCGTCAGATCTTAACCGAGTGTATGAGCCGATCCAGATCAACAGCCAATCTGGTAAGGGCGGTGTGGGTTATATTATGGAAAATAAGTTTGGATACAGTGTTCCCAAACAAATGCTTCAGGATTTCAGCTCCATTATTAAGATACTGACGGATCAGAAACATACCGTTATGAAACCAGAAGAAATTATGGAAGCTTTCCAGAAAGAATACATTAACCTGCATGACAAAGTTAGCTTGATTGACTATTCTTTTCATGTTGAAGGCGAACGAGCTAACATGAAAGCAAAATTGAGTGTAAACGGAGTCGTGAATGAAATAGAAAAGTCAGGAAACGGACCTCTTGATGCTATGACCAATGTACTGAGAGAAGCAACCAATAAAAAAATGGAAATTGTTTCCTATAATGAACATGCTCTGGAAGGCTCATCAACTTCAAAAGCTGTATCCTATATTGCGCTCAGCAACGCCACTGGAGATATTTTTTGGGGCGCGGGCGTACATGAAAATATTAATACTTCGTCTATCTTGGCATTGTTCAGCGCAATGAATAAGATGTTATAAATTTTTTTCTAATACGCTGAAGAAGGCAACAAAAGAATACCGCAAGTTTTATATGGTGGATGTATCAATTTTAATTGGGTATGGTGTTATATCGTTGGTATACATTGATTTATCCTTTGAATTGTTTATTTGTTGCAATATAAAATTAATAGGCCACCGTTAACGGAAAATATAGAAATTTAAAGGCAATAGCTCTGCAGCTAATTGCCTTTTTATAATTCGCTTTCAAAGTAAAAACTTGTCTCAATTGCGAGATTCATCTTGCTTTTTGCTTTTGGGTGGTGTACAATAAATATAGTATTTACGGAAAGGAAGTGAGCTTATGGATTCCAGTCCTGCGCGAAGGCGGACAAACGAAAAAAAATTATATAAGGGGATTCATAGGCTTTTTTTGCATGCAAAAATTTTGTGAATCCCCGGAAAGGGTGTATGATGGCAAACAAAATTTTACAATTATTAGAAGAACAAAATTTGCGTGCAGTCCGTGAAGAAACTTTAAAAATGAATTATGTCGATTTGGAGCAGCTGCTTGAGGAAATGCCACAGGATAAAATGCTTGTTGTGTTTCGCATGCTGCCAAAAGAGACGGCGGCAGAAGTTTTTGCAGAAATGGACAGCGAATATCAGCAGTTTTTAGTAGAAGCTATGACGGATGATGAGGTAGCGGGAATTGTAGACAGGCTCTATATGGATGATACGGTGGACTTAGTAGAAGAAATGCCGGCAAATGTTGTAAAAAAAGTGTTGCGCAATACGGACGAGACAAAACGAAAAATCATTAATCAAATTTTAAATTATCCCGAAGATTGTGCCGGCAGCATTATGACTACTGAATTTGTGGATTTGAAAAAAGAAATGTCTGCTGGCGATGCTTTAGAACACATCCGTAAAACCGGTATGAACAAAGAAACGATTGATACCTGCTATGTCATCGACGGACAAAGAAAACTAGAGGGCGAGGTTACGATTCGGAAATTGATTTTGAGCCGGCCGGATGAATCCGTTAAAGCCCTAATGGATGCCAATGTGAAATCTGTTCAGACACTTATGGATAAAGAGGATGCCGCTTATTTATTCCGAAAATATAACCTGGTGTCCATGCCGGTTGTTGACATGGAAAACCGTTTGGTTGGCATTATCACAGCCGACGATGTTATAGACGTCATTGAACAGGAAAACACGGAAGATTTTCATAAAATGGCGGCAATGACACCTTCGGAACAAGAGTATTTAAAGACAAATGTATTTGTTCTTGCTAAAAACAGAATTATATGGCTTTTGGTTTTAATGGTATCCGCTACTCTGACTGGTTATATTATTCGGCACTATGAAGCAACGCTAAGCCAGGTTGTTGCTTTGACGGCATATATCCCCGTTTTGATGGACACTGGGGGGAATGCTGGGTCTCAGTCTTCGACTATGATTATTCGCTCGCTGGCGTTAAATGAATTGGGATTTCGAAATATTTTCGGCGTAATTTGGAAAGAATTTAGAGTAGGGGTTATTACGGCGGCAATTTTGGCAGTGGTTAATTTATTGCGGATCTTAATTTTTGACCGCGTAGGAATATGGATAGCACTTACAGTTTGCGGAAGTATGTTTTGTATTGTGATAACCGCAAAAGTGGTTGGAGGCATGTTGCCGATTTTAGCAGAACGTCTTCATATGGATCCCGTGATTATGGCCAGTCCGCTCATTACAACAATTGTCGATACAGTTTCTTTGCTGATATACTTCGCTTTTGCAACAACTTTACTCGGGATTGCCTAAATTTTTTTAAGGAGTGCAGGGCTTGTTTGACTATATTTTTCAGTTAATTGAAGAAAATAAATTGATAGAAGCGCGGCAAAAATTAATTGAGCTTAATGAAGTTGACATTGAGCAAATATTAGAAGAATTGCCTCAAGATAAGATGTTGCGCCTGTTTCGCATGCTGCCGAAAGAAATTGCAGCGGAAGTTTTTGCGGAAATGGACAGTGATCAGCAGCAATATATTGTGGAATCCATTACAGACCACGAAATCAACGATATTTTAGATGAACTGTATATGGACGATACGGTTGACTTTATTGAAGAAATGCCGGCTAACGTTGTTAAGCGGGTTTTGCGCAACACAGATGAAGCAACCCGCAAGACAATTAATCAGCTTTTAAACTATCCGGATGACAGCGCCGGCAGCATTATGACTACGGAGTTTGTAGATCTGAAAAAAGAAATGTCAGTGGCTGTCGCACTGGAACATATCCGCCAAACAGGGATGGACAAAGAGACGATTGATACTTGTTTTGTCATTAGCGCCCAGAGAAAACTGGAGGGCGAAATTACAATACGGAAGCTGATTTTAAGTGCTCCGGATTCGCTGGTGGCGGATATAATGGACGAAAATGTGAAATCGGTCAAGACGCTTACGGATAAAGAAGAAACAGCGTATTTATTCCGTAAATATGACTTAATATCCATGCCGGTTGTGGATAATGAAAATCGGCTAGTGGGGATTATAACAGTTGATGATGTCATTGACGTCATTGAAGAGGAAAATACAGAAGACTTTCACAAAATGGCTGCAATTACGCCATCTGATAAAGAATATTTGGATACAGGTGTTTTTTCTTTGGCAAAAAACCGTATTGTTTGGCTGCTTGTCCTGATGATTTCGGCAACGTTTACGGGCTTAATAATCCGTTATTATGAGGCAACGCTGAGTCAAGTAGTTGCGCTGACAGCCTATATCCCCATGCTGATGGGGACGGGCGGGAATGCCGGGGCACAGTCATCAACCATGATTATACGGTCGCTCGCTTTAAACGAAATAGAATTTCGGGATAGTTTTTTGGTAATGTGGAAAGAACTCCGTGTCGGTTTGCTCACTGCCGCCATCTTAGCGATCGTCAATTTTGCGCGGATTATGATTTTTGACAGGATACAGGTCTTGGTTGCGCTTGCAGTTTGCGCAAGCTTGTTTTGTATTGTTACGCTGGCAAAAGTAATCGGCGGCATTTTGCCTATTGCAGCCAAAAGGATCCATTTGGATCCGGTTATTATGGCTAGCCCAATCATTACGACCATTCTTGATGCCGTATCTCTGTTTATTTATTTTGCGTTTTCGACCTCTATTTTGGGGATCGCCTAAATAGAAAACACAATATATGGACGGGTGGAAAAAACCGTCCATATATTATTTTTCTGTGACAAATTAAAAATATTGTTGAAAATGCACAGATTTCGCGGTATAATATTAGCATAATGGGATATTTATAATAAGGAGGTTTCTACATATGCTGAAAAAAGGCTTAACCTTGCTGATAACATCGTTATTTGTGTTTTCTGCATGTTCAGCAGCATTTGCTGCAAGTTTTTCTGATGTTACATCCAGTTATAGTTGGGCGCAGGATTCTATTGAAACACTGGCAAACAATGGTATTATTGAAGGGTACCCGGACGGGACGTTTAAACCCGGCAACAATATCACAAAACAAGAAGCAATTGCTCTGTTTTCGCGGTGCCTGGGTTCCAGTGAAGAAGTGAACAGCCCTATCGTAACGATTGCTTACAACAACGCTGAGCAAAGCCTGGCGAAATACGACTCTTACGCACTTGAGCAGGCGGCATATTTGATGTATAAAAAGGTTTTAACAGAAGATGATTTGGTAACATACCTTTCGGCTGCCAATAAAGATACTCCGTTAAAGCGTTATGAGGCTGCAATTTTAATTGCAAAGGCACTGGGCGGGGATGTTTGGCTGAAAACAAATCCAGATGTAAAAACCAGCTTTGCCGATGCGGATGATATACCGGCAAGCGCACAGGGATATGTATATTATGCCAATGCGCTGGGAATTATTCAGGGGATGGACAATAATGAATTTGTCCCCATGGGCAATGTGACACGCGCGCAAATTTCTGTAATGATCCACCGCATTTTAACTTTGATGCAGTATACATATTCAGAGTGGGTTGTTGCCAGCGTAGATGCATCTATGAATATACTAACGGTTAGGAATTCGGATGGCGAAAATGAAAAATTTACAATTGGCTCCGGTGTTCCGGTCATGATCGATGGGGTAAAATCGCAGCTGACCCTTTTAGATATTGGTATGGAGGTCATTTTAACTTTTGCGCATGATTCTGACACGGGAGAAGAAAGACTTTATTCCGTTGATGCGGTTAGTATGGTGAGTGAGGACACCATTGAAGGAATTTACCGCGGGCGGAAAACAGACAACAGCGGAACAACAATTACAGTCGTTGATTTGGATGACCGCACAACTTCCAATAACTATGTTCTTGCTGCTGATGTTGTCGTAAGATATAAGGGCGGATCTGCATCTTTGGCGGATTTTTCTGACGGCGATTATGTAAAATTGGAAATAACTTCCGGAAAAGTTGCGTACATTGAAGGCGAACCGAAAACGACCACGGTGGAAAATGCTATTGTCGAGTCTGTTCCGTCGACGGCAGATGAAAAATTGAAAATACGGACAACAGATAATGACATTGAAGAATATTCGCTTGCTTCCGGTGCAACTTTGCGCAGAAATGGTGCTGTAGCAGAATTTCGCAGCTTGGCAGCCGGGGATACGATTACTTTAACCTTGGAATACGGTCAAATTAAATCTGCGGTTGCTACCGGCGCTTCCAAAGATGTAGAAGGAACCATTGAGGAAATTACGATTTCTTCCAGCGAATCGTCGATAAAAATTAAAAAAGGTGATACCTCAAATGTATATAAGGTGAGCAGGGATGTAACGATCACGTTGGACGGAAAATCTGCAACGATTTATGACCTGCGGGTAGGCTATACAGTGAAACTGAAAACTTCCAGCCAAACGGTCACAGAAATTACGGTTACATCTTCAGCAGCCCAGTTGTCTGTAACGGGAATTATAACTGTGGTAAATACGGAATATGGTATGATCAAAGTCAGCACTACCGCAGCAAACGGCGACGTTACGGAACAGCAGGTGTTTATTAAGAGCAATGCTGTGATTGTTGATTCCACAACCAGCAAGATATTAAAAATAAGCAATTTGGAAGTCGGAATGAATATTATGGCAGCCGGCGCAGAAAATGTCGGCATCTTTGAAGCAAATTCCATTATGGTTTTGGCTGATCCCGAAAGTTAATTAATGACTGCTGAACAATTCTGAAACGCAGCCGCATAGCGGTTTGTAAGCGTTTCAGAATTGTTTAGGTGCAAGGTTTTTGTGCTTTTTTT
>CASGBM010000033.1:0-5081 GCA_949299615.1 uncultured Eubacteriales bacterium
ACCTAAAAATAGCATTTTAATGCTGTTTTTAGGTGTGAAATTGTAAATTTCACACAAATGGTTTCGCAAAACCATTTGTTCAGTAGACATTAAATATATGTACTTTTCGTCGGTTTCAAAGAACCTAAAACCAAAACGGTCAGAAATTGTTTCCGTTTCGTCATCAGCATATGTAATTTCCGCAATAAAGTTATAGAGGGCGGGCTTTTCCACGGACCAAACTTCTGCGTCAAATGTTGCATAGACGATGTTGGTGTCGGTAGTTCCTGTAGCTTTAACTATTCCTTATGTATCTGCTACATTCCAGTTAATGTTCTTTATGTTCTTATCAGATGAAATCTCGGCAGTTAAACCATCTGTTATCCTACACGCCGTCAATTTAAGAATTGTGTTATTTTTAGTTATCATAATTTCCTCCGTACAGATTATTTTTGTGCCTTTTATTTTGTAACATCTATATTCTTACTGTCTTTGTACTGTGACATAATCCAATGCATTGCAAGTGTCATATCAGTTTGATGACCCCCGTCAAAAATGTCTAAGTACACTTTTGAATGCGGATACTTTTCCATAATCATATTAAACAAAGATATGCTATGTGTGACAGGTACGGAATTATCATATTTACCGTGGAAAATTTTCACATTCGCTTTTGCTATATTGTCGATGTAGCTCTTTGGAGAACGTTTTTCCATCTCAGTTTCGTCACCGTCACAACACGCTAAAATATGCTCTCTGTATTCATCGCTTTCTTCCTCCCATTCCTTTAAATCAGTAATGGGGACAAAAGAAGCAATTACCTTGAAATACTCGGGGCAATAGCCTGCCATTAATAGTGCCATATGTCCTCCGCCGCTTTCTCCAAACAAGAATATGTTATCTGCATCAATATTTCTCTCTGAAACAGCATAATCAATGGCATCCTTAATGTCCTGCTTTGCAAGTTCTGAACCGCACGCCGAAAAGCGATTTGGGTTTTCCACAAGATTTGGTCCACGAAATTCCGGCAGAAGCAGATTAAAATTGTATTTTTTCGCCACAGGAACAAATTTCTCAACTTGATTAAACCGATCACAGCTCCATGTATGCAGTACTACCAAAAGAGGTCTCTTTTCCTTTCCTTCTGCCGCATAAAATAGAGAAGGTTGCAAGGTTTTATCCATAGTAGATTTTATAAAAATTTCTGTCTGTTTCATTATTCTCTCCTATTCTTTTTTAAAGCACACATTGTTTACACAATTTATAAATTAACATTTATAAGCATTCCTTCTTCGCCTTCTATTAACATTTCTTCTCCATTGATAACAGCCTTCAGACTGCCGCTAAATCCTATAACAACTTCGAGTGATGTAACCTTTCCGTCTTTCCATTCAAAAGAAACTGTGTGTCCACCCGGTAATTTAAGACCTGAAATGTGTCCGTTCTTCCATTCCGCAGGCAGTCCGCGGAGAAAATGTGCCTTTCCGTCGAAATATCCACATAAGGATTCAAATACTGCTGACACCATACCAAAATTACCATCTATTTGGAAAATATCGGGATCTATTCCTGGTTTTAGCGGATCGGGGTGAATATCAAGCAAACTTTCAGTGGCAAAATCCTTAAGCAAGCCCTCAATTTGCTTATAAAATCCTTCTTTGTCACCTATTCTCGCACAAATATTGGAAATCCATGCCCTGCTCCAACCTGTGTAACCGCTTTCGTGGCTCATCCTGTACTCAAATGATTTTACAGCCGCATCGTACTCTCTTTTGCGTCCTTCCGGAGTAAATATATCAGAGGGGAACAATCCGTAAAGATGCGAAAGGTGCTTATGCCCCGGTTGTTCCTCCTGAAATTCTTCGTTCCATTCAAGAAGCCTTCCGTCGCTTCCTATTTTGAATTCAGGAAGCTTATTTCTGAGATTTTCCCATTTTACGGCTTCTTCCTTGTCCACGCCGAGAATTTCTGCTGTTTTAACCGCATATCCAAGGGCATCATATGCAAGCTGAACATCGATTGCGCTTGATGTACATATGCCGACAGTTACCACACCGCCTGCACCGACAAAACGGTTTTCAGGGGACTGACTGGGCATAATCTGCATAACTCCGTTTTCATCCTCTTCAAGGAAATCTTCATAGAAAAGTGCAATTTCTTTAAAGAATTTATATGCTTTTTCTCCAAGATATTTTTTATCTCCCGTATATATATAGTGCTGCCATTACGGTTTGACAGTTCTCCAATTCCCAAAGTTCTGTGCAATATATAAGGGGGAATAAGTGCTATACTGTTCGCATTCAAGATATACTGTTTTTTTTCAGCAATAAGTATTCTCTCATTTTCACAAATATACAATATCTCATAATGCGAATGATTGTGTAGGTTTCTCATAGACACATTCTCTAGATATTGTTCAGCAATATAGTGAGTATTTAACCTATTTTTAGCTAACAAAAAATCATATACAAGCTTTTTCATACAAATCTCCATTCTGCCGCTAAAGCGTCAGCACAAATAGAAATGAAAGTGCTGACTTGCGTCTATTTTTTTGATATACTGCGTCATCCATTGGTTCATATACTACGCCGGAATAATCTCCCGGAAGCTCTACATTACCTTTAACAAGTGCCACAACATGTTCTCTTCCTATTTTAGAAATGAAATAGCCATGTTCAAATACAACATTCTGACGTGCTCTGTTTTTAAATTCTGTTTCTTTCTTTGCCCTTCCTTCATCGCATTCCGTATATAAAACAATTGCAAAACCAACATCAGAATAGTTTTCAAACTTTTCAATAATCGTTTTCCCTTGATTGGTTTGTTCGTGAAGGATGATAGCTTCTAAGCCTAATTGTTCTACAAATCGAGCAACAGAAACTTTCGCTTCGTTATCGTGTCCATGAACAATAAAAACTTTTTTCGCAGAAGTTGGTGATTTAGCATTGACTGCTTTAGTTCTTGCCGTAGTGCCAGTTTTGCTTAATGTCGGTTTATATGTAATTAACTTTTGTTTAATCATTTTCAAATTGTCAATAAAAGTTTCCGTACCAACATCCGGATCATAAAAGTGTTGTTCTGCAAAATATGAATATAATCCATTCCCCAAGTCTTTAATTAACCCATCATACCTAGATGTTATTTCAATATAAAAATCTTTTAAGGCATCGCCATCTATATCTCCTTGAATCATTTCTTCGCAACGCTCAATATCATCCTCAACCATATCTTCTATCGATTGAGGTTGGTTCCAAAAAGAAGTGCTTCAAACAATGCTTTTAAATGTGCTAGCATATTCTCATGGGCAGAAGGATTACGTGAATAATCAGAGCAGAGAGCAAGAATATTTTCTGATAATGGATGATCGCTTAAGAATCTTTTTGCAAATATCTCTATTTGGCTCATCCATTGTGTGAATTTAGGGCCGGCCACATAAGAAAACGGGAAGCCGTCACTAGCAGGATGAAATTCTTCTTTTACGATTTTCTCTCCATTTTCAATAAACTTTAAAATAGTATTTTTCTTACTCATATTTTTCTCCCGTGTTTAATATCATTAAAATTTGACATACCTTAAACCAAGTAAAACTCAAATCACTTTTTCTCATTGTAAGACTCTTTTAGTCTGTCTATTGCAAGTTCAGGACTCATAGTGTGATACATAAGATAAACGGTTTGCATAGTCTTAGCCGGTGCTTGCTTGTAAATGTCTTTGCTTGATTCGCCGGTATATATATTCCAGTATCTATAAATATATCCGGTCCAATACAATGTTTCATTATCAAAAACAATTCCGTTATTTGTTATAGCACCAGAATTTTCATCTTCCATACGGGACATAATATATTCTTTGCCTGCCCACTGAATATGATGAAAATCCTTGTCCATATCCTTTGAAATATCAGTTGTCATAAACGCCTTAATAAATGATTCGCTATCATAGCCTCGCTTACCTGACAACTCAAATAATTTACCTTGAGTATCGCAAAGAGTTAATTGTAAGGATTTATTCATGAATCTATTCCTCCCAAAATCTCATCAAAGAACTTTCCTTCACGGCGGTATTTTACTTCAATTTCATCAGCAAGAGCAATTCCTTCTTTTCTGCGTTCTACACTCATATCGCGTAAAATTGCAAGTTCAAGCTGAGATAAACTTTCTTCTTTCAGGATTTTGATTTGCTTACATGCTTTTTCTGTAATTGCAACATATTGCTTTCCAAGATCGAGTGCAGATAAGCAATGTATTAATGCTGTGTCGGTTAAGGTTCTGTTAAAGAAACGAGAAAGCTCTGTATACATACGGTCATTCACTATATAGCCGATTATAATATCATAACCATTTACAAAATTAGCATATTTCTCATAAATTTCAGTACCAATAGCTGATTCCATTTCTTTGCGATAATATGCAATTAAAAGTGCCCAGTCAAGACCGATTTCAACATTGAGAACTTTAAGTCCAGATAAATCAAGTTCCACAGTATAAAATTTAGGTTTTTCCTCTGCACATATTAAAGTAAGAGGCTGCAATGTACTTGTTCCCATGTAAAAGCCTTGACCAAAATCACACTCACCACGACTGATAGGTGCAATATCTCCAACTATACCATTTTTGGAGCCGTGATATAGAATCACCTTGTTATCAGTATTCTCATATATTTTTGAATCTTTTATCATTTTCGCTAAATCAATGCTGTTATCCTTGCAAAATTGATATAGCTGCTTTTGAGCCATTTTGTTCGGTTCTGTCTTTCCGTTCTCCCAGCGATTAATAGAAAGCACAGTGGTTCCTAAACACTCTGCAAACTGCTCCTGATTCATACTAACAGAATTTCTTATATTTTTAATTAAGTCTTTCAAAAAAGCACCACCTATCATTTGATAACAATTATATTATATACTATGATATGTAAAATGTCAATATTATATTTGTTCTTTAATTTAAGTTAATAAAGGCAATATATGTCTGTATCGTCTGTTCAGTCTGCTCATGTATTCACAGAACTAATTAATGACTGCTGAACAATTCTGAAACGCAGCCGCATAGCGGTTTGTAAGCGTTTCAGAATTGTTTAGGTGCAAGGTTTTTGTGCTTTTTTTG
>CASGBM010000033.1:5116-23165 GCA_949299615.1 uncultured Eubacteriales bacterium
AACCTAAAAATAGCATTTTAATGCTGTTTTTAGGTGTGAAATTGTAAATTTCACACAAATGGTTTCGCAAAACCATTTGTTCAGTAGACATTAATTATTAAAATAGTTTAACAATCCAATAGTTTTCGTCTGCTTTGTCTGCGCTGGTTTCATATGTCTTATTTGTCCCAGTTTATTTGCGACATATTTTGTGACATAAAAATCAATGATTTTTAAGCTATCCGCAGAAGTCATGATTAACCTCTGCTCTGTAATAATGGTCTTGTGTTGTATACGAATTATACAGTGCCGTAAGCAAATAACTTCTGATATTTCCGATTTTGGTTGTGTTCTTTTGCATACATTCAATAACATAGTCTATATGTCCTGAATCCAGTTTTAAGAGATTCCTTATTCATTACATTCCAGTGCAGACTTGTCCATAAAATAAACTCCACCTGTGAAAGTGCTTTTGCATCATCTTCTACCACCACAAGCGGCTCACCATTTCTTACTACCAATTTTCCTTTAGTTACAAAATATTCAACCATTGGTCTCCGTCCGAACAGACAAGGTTTGCCGCGCTCCAAAATTATACTTTGCAGAGCTGCCATCCTGCACCATGGTGTTTTCCTCTGGGTATCGCAAACTCAAAATAGTCAGCGTAAATTGCTTTTCCTTTGACGCCTCCCCTTTTGAAATGGTGGCAGTCAAAATTGCTGTGGCATTGGGCTGATCCGGAGCCGGACGGCTCACAATCACCGTACCGTCTTCTACGCGGACGGCATCGCCTTCTGCACGCCAGCTAATCTGCGTTTCTCCGCTGTAACCGCTCAGCGGCAGTTTTATATCCTTTGTCACGGAAGATGCGTTTGGCAAAGACAGATAGGTTTCATCCATGGAAACCACAATATCATCGCTCATCTCTTCTTCCCCTGTAATTTCCAAAGATGGGATATACGCATCTGATTTTGTATTTTCTTTTGCATAGAAATAAGTATTTGGCGCATTGTTCTGTTCTGCCGAACCGTCTACAAAGATAACAAACGTAATTTTGTTGCGTTCCGCTTCATCGGGATTGCTGCGCGCCGCCTCAATCACATTCACCGGAATGGTAAAGGAAATCGGCGTACCAACCTGTACCGGGCTGGCCATTGTAATATATGCCTGTGCGTCAAAAGAAGGGCGATTTTTATAGTGCATATAATCCATTTGCAAAGGATCCGACGTGTCCACATCCTCTCCCTTTAAATCTCCTTCTATCCATTGGTTGGTTGCCGCCACTGCCACTTTTAAATCCACATCCTGAGAATCCACACGGCTGGGCGTTAATTTCAGTTCCGCCGATGATACATAACCTTTCACTTCAGAAACATCAAACCGGAAAAATGCGCTGCCATAATCATTTGCCCGGACCCGCAGCGTATCGGAACCTCCAAAATTCTTTAAGCTGCCGCCGCCCTGTGTCCCCGCATCTGCTTCCAGCACTGCCTGATATGTTGTAGAAAGAGCAGAAACCACAGGGATAAAACTGATTGCCATTACGCAAAAAAGGATAAGACCTATTAAACGCTTTTTCATCTTTGTCCCCCCTATTCACCTGTGCGGAACGGCACCGCCGCAAGTCCCGCACTATTTACTAGATTCGCTGTTTTAAATGGGAAATCTAAAAAGCTGTATACCGGCTGGTCGCCTTCCTGATAACTGGCATCTCCCGGGTAGGAAACAAGAACCTGATTATTTTCAAGCAACTGTGCCCTGCCTTTAATCGCCGCACTGGCGCCTCTCATGATCCGGAACCCTTCAATGATATCTCCCACCTGATAGCGCGGCGAAATCTCATCATATGTCAAAAGAAATGCCCCGTCTGACAATTCACAGGAGGTATAGCCAATGGTATCCGGCGTGTCTGCCCAAGCATAACGCGCATTGACCGGAGTATCCACACCTGCCGCTGTCAATTTTACCTTTCCATTTTCAATCACCGCATCTGCTGTAACATAAATCCCGTCTGCGCCGCAAATCTCAAACCCGGACAGCGGGTCTCCCCCGTCGGCTGCCAATCCATCCGCATGGGTAAATGTCAAATACATCGCGTTTCCAATGACTTCCTTGCTCTGATAAACGGGGCCAGAATACTCAATATCCTCCCCGAACAGCATGTGGCGCGCTACCAAAGACCACAGCCAGCCAATCGGCTGTTTGTTCGTCGGGTGAATGTCATACCGGTCGCCCCAAGACATGGCAACAATCATGCCCGTGTTGGGAACATCGCGCCAAACCTCATACTGCTGTTCCCGTTTCGGCGCATAATCCGATTCGGAACCTTCCTGCCCATAAGCAGGCAGGTTGACAAAAAGGAACGGGAGATCCGGCTGGTTCAATTCATTGCGCCAATTTTCAATCAGCGTGGTCAGTTTTTCCTTATAGCCCAAACTCTTATTGGATTCGCCTTGGTACCACAGGATCGCCGCGTACTCCGCCTTAGCGACCGGTGCGATACAGCCGTTAAACAAACCGGACCAACGCGATTTGACATATGCCGTATTGGGATTGAGCGTTGACGGATCCAGTGTTTTTAAATACTCATCCGAAATCCACGCTTCCATAAATGAGCCGTTAAAGGCGCTCTGTACAATTCCAATCGGAATATCGGGATACACTTTTCTCATTTCCTGTGCAAAGAAGAAAGGTGTTGCATAAACCAGGCGGCGCGAAGAATCCGTGCCGACAGCCGGGAACCATTTTGCCGCTCCCGGCGTTTCTCTGCGCTCGGTCATTGAGCTGATTTCGTGATAGAACACGCGGATACCGGTATCGGTCGCACGATCCATCACCGCTTCCCCATTATCTGTCTGTACCACTTTAAAATACATATTTGACTGTCCGCTCGCCAAATACACATCGCCGATTAAGACATCGGAAAATACCTTGGATTCGTTTCCACAGCTCACTGTCAGTTCTGCCCCAACATTGTCTGCAGGCATTGCAGGCAGCACTGCTTCCCATTTTCCCGTTTGGGAACAAGCGGTTACCCGCTCCCCTTTCAATTCTACAACAACCTCTTCGCCGACCGGCGCATTCCCCCATACGGTTATGGGTTTTTCCCTTTGCAGTACCATACCGCTGGCAAAATAGCTGGAAACACTAAACGGCGAATCTGCCGGTGTAGGATATATCACTTCGCTGCATATCGGTATATACCCGTCTGGTTTCCAAGCCATAATTTTTACACATGACACATCCGCCGGCGCCGTTAATTCTGCGCTTTCCTTCCAGTTTTCGCCCGCCTGAACGGATATGGTTTTACTCTGAAGGCCCGTTAATGCTCCATCCGAACCGTAAAAAGCATAACTGAGCATGAGGTCCGTTGTCTCATCCGCAACAAACGCGGTTTCAATCACCACTTGCTCTCTCGGCGTTAAGCTTTTTACCAGTTCCCCTTTTGTGTCCTTCACATATGCATATGCAAGCTGAATGTTTTTGCTTTGCGGACTGCCGCTTAGCGTTACGCCTGCCGACTCGCGCCCTTTGGCATCCATTGCCTTAAGCATAAAGCGGTACGTCTGCCCGTTGGAAAGGTTTAAAACCTCATAATCGTCCTGCCCCTGCGCTAATTCAGCCAGCAAAACCCCATCTTGATAAACATTTACCGCATATTCACTGTCAAAGGAAAGCGAAACACGGCCGTCTGCCCAAGCTGCCGAAGCGTTTGACGGAACAGGAATTTCCGTTACCGCCGCAAAAGCATCTATGCTAATGTTAATTGTCTCCAGTTCTCCCTCTGCCAGGCCATACGACAGCAACCGCACCTCTGTCACGGCAGACGGGTCAATCGGTTCAAAATCAATCGGTTCTGAGCCGCTTGTCCGCTCAAAATCAGAAAACGGAACATTAATCAACGTCCACTCTGTGCCGTTGAGCAGGTTTCCCAGCTGAACCTGATAGTTTTTAATCCCGTTGTTTTCCCGCAGCTCAATGGCAAACAGCATGGGGTCGGTTAAAATAGTGTCGCATTTCGCGTAAAACCGCAGTCCAGTTGCACCAAAGGCTGCAATATCTGCCCCATTTAACGCCGCCCGTTTATAAGTCGCGCCGTAGTTTAAATCAAAATTCCCGTATTTTGCGGATCCATCCGGCGTATCGCCCTCGATAAGCTTCACATTATTCACAAAAATGGTAGATTCATCAAAGGAATCCAGTACCTTCTGATATGGTTCCGTTGTCTTCTGGGATATTACCGACTCTATAGAGCAGTTTTGGGCAAAGTCTTCTGCATATACGCTGAATTCATAGGTCTCATTATTGGCGAGCCCTGTTACCAGAAGTTCCTGGGCGCCTTTTGGCGCATAGAGCGTCTCACCGTTATAGCTGACGACAATGCGCCAAAGGTCAAAATCTGCGGGATCTTTCCAGCGCAGCATAATCTGCCCATCCCCGGTTTCCGCAGTTAGGGATGTGATACCTGCCGGAGCAGTTTCGTCCGCAGGCAGCTGCTGCGGAACACCATTTAACGTGGTTCCCTCTGATTCATTGCCAAATTTATCTACGGTTTTTAACACATACGAATAATTTTCTCCGTCTGTCAACCCTGTAATCAGATAATTTTGTTCCGTTTTCTGGACAGAGTCTAAAAGCGCACCCTCTCCGTCATAAATGTTTACATGGGAAAAGTCCGAATCCTCAGGATCAGTCCAAACCAAACGGAGTTCACCACTGGATGCAATCATCCCGCCGTCGACGATTTCTCCCGGAGGTGTTTCGTCTGCTGTCTCCACTTCTAAAACCAATTCCGGCCTGCCGGAATCTGCTTCGTTAGAATTATATTGATACTGCAAATCCGTTGCATCCGTGCTGTAAATGGCCAATGAAAGTGTTAAATCGTCTGAATTTGCCTGCTGGCGAACCAAATCTAAAACATCAAACTCATACACGTCTCCCATAGTGAGTCCACCGCCCGCGCTGCTGCAAACCGCAGAACGTTCCGGCTCAAGCAGTTCATAGGCTGGCTTGGTTTTAGCCGTAATACCCACCTGGTCCGGATCCACTCCCTCCAGTGTCGTGTCCACACCGTCTAAATCGCCGGCTTTCCAACTGTTATCCGGCACAAAAGCTACTTTTTGTGAATCCACAATAAAATCATTGCTGGAACGCCCTGATGTTATCCTCAGCTTAGCGCTTTCTATATAAGTATTCGAATCCGGCCCCAAGTCGGACAAGTCAAATTTCATATAAGCCATTGCATATTGGACGCCGGCCTGATTTGTTCGCACAATCATATATGGGGTCACGCCGTAGTTAAAATTTGCCGGGGAATAATCTTTTACATAAGTATCTTCCACGGGGTGCCGGTTACTCAGAACCGTTGCGGTAAAATCCTTTGTTTTCGGCTCTGCGCTGCCTTTGCTTACGGTAGCTGTCAGCGTAACCTCTGCATTGGATTGGCTGCGCGGCGGCCGGCTGATAATGCCTTTTCCGTTTTCAATCCGGATATACTCACTGTCCGACTCCCAGGTAATTGCCGAACCGTTGGAGCCGGCAGACGGCAAACGGACTGTCCCCTGTGTCAGCGCTTTCATAGACGGCAGGGTAAGCTCATCCACATCCTTTGTTACACAAATATCATCGGTAAGTTCCGAATATGTATTTACCACAAGGACAGGGCGGTAAATGGCATTGGTTCCTTCCGCTTCACGGGAATGGATCGAAAACGTAGGATTGCCTCCATTATCGTTTATATACAATACGAGAGTAATATAAGGCTCTACACCCTCCTCTTTTGCCGCTGCAATCGCTTCCTCAATTTCTACGGCGGGCAGGTGAAAAGTCATTTTTTCGTTTGCCTTGCCCGGCATGGCAACGGCGCTGAGCCCTGCGTTAGCGGCAGAATAGCCATAGGCCGGCCGGCCATCCGCCAGGCCGTTAATGGTACTTTCTTCCCAATTGCTGTGTTCTGCCACTTCCATACGTATTGTATAACCGCTTGTGTTTGTCGCAGAATAGACTTCCAGCTGTGCAGATGATATATTATCTGCAATCCCGGATAACGGGAATTTTAAATAAGAGGTACGATAATCATTTCCTCGAATCAGCAGGGTTTGTTCACTGCCAAAATTCGTGTTATAATTGTTCTGAATGTAAGAATCTGCTTCGCAGTCAATGGTGATTTTCTCATCCTGCGCACTGGCAGGAAATAAGGAAAACAAATAAAATACCAAAAATAAAGTACTAAAAATCCGAAGCTTTTGCCTCATAGCGCTCACGTCCTTTCATTGGTTCTTTTGTATCATATCACACACAAAACTATTGTGTAAATGTACAGTTTTTAATTAAAATGTACAGAAATTAAGAAATAAAAAGCTAACTGAATGTTATATCAGCTAGCTTTTTGTTTCTATCTACTATAATAACAAATATTCACTCTATTAAAAACACCAATGATAGTTACATGATGCTGTCTTCCCTCATGCAATATTTTATTCCCACTCAATTGTCCCCGTCGGCTTTGGCGTTAAGTCATAACAGACGCGGTTGACTCCTTTTACCTCATGAATAATCCGGTTCGTGATCCGGTTTAACACCTGCCAATCTAAAGGTTCAATACTTGCCGTCATCGCGTCTATGGTATTAACCGCGCGTAGGATAACAGGATATTCAAAGCTGCGTGCATTATCCCGCACGCCAACGGATTTAAAATCAGGTACAACCGTAAAATACTGCCACACCTTTTTATCCAGCCCGGCAGCGGCAAATTCCTCGCGCAAAATCGCGTCTGATTCTCGAACTGCCTCAAGCCGGTCACGTGTGATGGCACCCAGGCAGCGAACCCCAAGTCCCGGTCCCGGGAAAGGCTGACGGTACACCATACTATCCGGAAGACCCAACTCCAGACCGCATGCACGCACTTCATCCTTAAACAGATAGTAGAGCGGTTCCACCAGTTTAAACTGCATATCCTCCGGCAATCCGCCGACATTATGATGCGATTTTACCATTTTAGCCGTTTTTGTTCCGCTCTCTACAATATCCGGATAAATTGTGCCCTGTGCTAAAAATTCGATTCCTTCCAGCTTTCGCGCCTCTTCTTCAAACACACGAATAAATTCGGCACCAATAATTTTTCTCTTTTGCTCCGGATCCGAAACGTCTTTCAATTTTCCCAAAAAGCGGTCGCTGGCATCCACATAAATTAAATTTGCATTCATCTGATTACGGAAAACTTCCACCACCTGCTCCGGTTCCCCTTTGCGCAAAAGACCATGGTTAACGTGTACACAGGTCAGGTTTTTGCCGATTGCTTTTATTAAAAGTGCAGCAACCACCGAAGAATCTACGCCTCCTGACAACGCCAAAAGCACCTTTTTCTCCCCAACCTGCTGTTTGACCAATTCTATTTGGTCGGCAACAAAATTTTTCATGTTCCAGTTTGCTTCCGCCTTGCAGGTATCAAACAAAAACGGTTTTAAAACGGCGCAAATATCCTCCTCTTTGTCCGGCCATTGCGCTATTTTTTCTCCGGTTTTTGCCGCATCGTGCGCAACGGCAAGTACCGGAATTCCTGCGCCGTAAATTTCATCTGACACAAAAATTTCTTTTCCGTCTACGATATGGTTCGGTCCTCCGTTTACAATCAGTCCTTTGACATTGGGCAGAGAAGCCAGCTTTTCTGCCGTTATATCGTGCGGATGAATCTCACTGTAAACCCCCAGTGCACGGACCGCGCGAGCAATTTCCGTGTTTCGTTCACTGCCTAAATCTAAAATCACTATCATGTCCTGTTTCATTTCTTCCCCTCTTTCTAATTATTTCTTCTTTTGCATTTCAGCCGTCTTAATTATAACATATTTTTGACCTTTTGCCAATATTTCCTGTCAAACGAAAACGCATAATATATACACAAAACCGTCCACCGGACACACAGCTTCCTTCATCCATAAAAAGCGTCTTAGCATCTTTTGCCTGTTTTCCGCGTCAAAACGTATCCATCGGTGCAGCAGGAGAAGCGTGCACAAAGAAAAATGCCACAAAAAAACTGCACCAACTAATTTATTATCGGTGCAGCTAAAGTTATAGATTGCCCATCAGGAAAGAACTTTGCTTAAAAAAGATTTTGTACGCTCGTTTTGCGGATTTTCAAATATTTCCTTGGGCGTACCCTTTTCCATGATAATTCCTTCGTCCATAAACAGCACGCGGTCCGCTACTTCTTTCGCAAAACCCATTTCATGCGTAACAACTACCATCGTCATGCCATCCTCTGCCAATTGCCTCATGACCGCCAAAACCTCGCCGACCATCTCCGGATCCAGCGCCGAAGTTGGCTCGTCAAACAACATAATTTCCGGATTCATCGCAAGCGACCGGGCAATGCCCACCCGTTGCTGCTGACCGCCAGAAAGCTGTTTTGGGTATGCGTCCGCTTTTTCCTCCAAGCCGACACGTGAAAGCAGCGCCCTTGCTTTTGCTTCTGCCTGCTCTTTGGTTTGCAGCTTTAAAAGCGTTGGTGCCAGCGTCAAATTTTGCAAAACCGTAAGATGCGGGAACAGATTAAAATGCTGGAACACCATCCCCATTTTTGCACGAACGGCATTAATATTGCATTTGGGGTCGGTAATGCACTCGTCATCCACGTAGATCCTTCCTTCGGTTGGCTTTTCCAACAGATTCAGGCATCGTAAAAAAGTAGACTTCCCGGAACCGGACGGTCCGATTACAACCACCTTTTCCCCCTGCGTAATATGCTCGTTGATGCCGCGCAGCACATGGTTGGTTTTAAAGCTTTTATGTAAATTCTCAACGCGAATCACTGGCCCTCATCCTTTCTTCCAACCGCTTAAACACTTTGGATAAGATTGATGTAATAAATAAATAAATCAGCGCAACAATGAGAAGCGGAATCAAAGCCTCATAGGTTTTAGACCGAATAATGTCACCCATTTTCGTCAAATCCTCAATAGCAATGTACCCCGCAACTGCCGTTTCCTTTACCAGCACAATAAACTCATTGGCATAGGTCGGCAGAATGCTTTTAATTGCCTGCGGCATAATAATTCTAGCCATTGTCTGCGCATGGGTCAATCCAAGCGATCGCCCGGCTTCCATCTGTCCTTTGTCAACACCTAATATCCCGGCGCGGATAATCTCCGCAACATACGCGGCACTGTTTAAACCAAACGCAATGATCGCTATCAATGTTTTGTTGACATTCCAGCTTGCAAAAATGACAAAATACATAATCAGCAGCTGAACAACAACCGGTGTGCCGCGAATGACATCAATGTAAAAAGACGATATCCACTTAAGCGGTTTTATTTTGGAAATTTTACACAGTGCCAAAATAATACCAAGCACTGTTCCAAGCGCCATGGCGCCAATGGTAATAATCAGCGTTGTCCCAAGACCATTTAGCAGCATTTTCCAACGTTCGCCCTCAATTAATGAGGCATAGATCGAATGCCACAGATCTGTATTTAAAAACCATTCCATCATTTTAATCCGCTCCCGTAACATAAGGGCAGAAACCATTTCGCATGATTCCTGCCCTCATATGAAACTCAAAGTATTATTTCTGCGTAATAATTACCTGGGTTGAGGTATAATAGCCATCCGAAAATTCCATATTTTCTTTTCTTTCTTCCGTTACTGTCATACCGGCAACTGCCATCGTAATTTTTCCGCTGTCCACCGCAACCGGCAGAGAATCAAAGTTCATATCCTCTACCTGGAACGCCATACCCAGACGTCTTGCGATTTCTTTTGCCATTTCCACATCAAAACCAACCACGTTTCCTGCATCATCGCGCGTTTCAAACGGCGGGAAAGACGCGTTTGTCCCCATAATTAAAACTTCTTCGCCCGTAGGTTCCGCTTTTGCGCTGAGCTCTGCAAGCGCGTCCTCATCCTCGTTGATATAAGCCGCTGTAATCGTATCAAACGTTCCGTCTGCTTTCATATCAGCCAGGGCCTGGTTTACTTTTTCCACCAGTTCTGTATTGCCTTTTTTAATTGCGATTGCATATTCCTCTTGCGTCAGCTCCTCTGACAGGATCTGCAGGTTATCATTTTTTGCAACAATCTGCTTTGCCGGCAGTTCGTCCAGCACCACTGCGTCCACCTTGCCGTTTGACAAATCCATTCCGGCATCCAGCGCGCTTTTAAAACGTGAAATCGTTGCATTCGGATAATCTTCCGAAACAAGCGTGTCTCCCGTTGTCCCTTCCTGGACGGCGATTTTCGCATCTGCCAAGTCATCTGCTGTTTTGATTTCTTTTTTCGCAGTCCCGCTGCAGCCTGCCAGCATAGAAAGCGCCAGCGCAGCAGCTGTAACCGCACACAATATTTTTTTCATAAACACATAACCCTCCATAATATTTTGTCTTTATTATTATACATGAAAAAAGCAGATTTATCAAGTATAAAATATAATTAAAATAGACCTTGTCATTTTCAGCCGAAAAAAGGAGGCACACCGCCTCTACTCTTGCGCTAGATTAGCAATATAGTCCCGAATGTCTTCATATATTGTCGTATCGATGTCTTCCATAAAAATATGATGGCCGCCTTCTTCATATTTTTTCATTTGTTTCTTCACGCTGCCAATGTGCTCAAAAAGATAATCGCAGCTTTTGGGCACAACAACATCATCGTCGGTACATTGAAGAATCAAGGTTTTACATGTCACTTTCGGCAACTGCATTTTTGTATGCTCCAAAAGCTTCACAAACTGCCAAAGCGTCCTAAGCGGAATATTTTCAGACTTTAAATATCTTTTCACATTCCGAAAATCCCGCTCTTTCAAATCATGCCGAATGTTTTGATATACCCCAGGAAGATTGACATAAAAAATAGGACAATTCACTAAGACCAGTGCAAGGGGATCGTGCCGTTTTGCCAGATTAATACTCAAAAGCCCGCCCATTGAAAAGCCAATCACTACGATTTTCGAATATTGTTTTTCCAGCTGCCCATATTTTACATGTGCATCCACAAGCCATTCGTAATATTTTGTAGAGACAAGCTCTTTTTTTGTTTTCTCATGGCCCTTAATGGTAATAGATTCTGCGTAAATCCCACTGTCTTTTAAGTAATCTTTTAATTTCTCCACCTGATATTGTCCTCCGGCAATCCCATGAATCAGCAGGCATGCAATCTGTTCCATCTTGTTCCCTCCTATAAACAAACGGTAGTATATTTATAGTGTATTACGAAAAGGCGTAAAATACAAGCAAAACATAAAATATTTTGTTTTTTCATCCGCATTCCCTTGCACAAGAGCAGCCGACAGGAAAGAAAAACGAGGCATGGTCCGTTTTTCTAAGCGGAAAAGCAGAGCAAAATACGCATTACTCCATGCGAAAACACCGTAAATTCATTTTAATGTTTCAAGAATTTGATTTGCTTCTTTGCGAATCAAAGGCGGTAAACTAGCCGCAATGAAGAAATAAGAGGCAATATAGATGTGCCGTATTTCCTCAGCGCTCCCGTTTGTCTGAAATATCTCTGTTTTATTTTCTCCATGGTTGGTTCTTTTATATCCATTTGGCTTCGCGTTTATTTTTATTTTGCACGTCCTGCGTAGGGGGCGGCCCCTGGACGCACCGCAAGCTTTGCGCTTCGCCTCGGGTATTTCTACGGGACGGCGCGGCGCCGTCCCCTACATATTCCCGCCTGTTTTTTTCCGCTTCTTTGGCTTTTTATATCCATCAAACTACATTGATTGACGGTCTGAACTCTTTCTTTCACGTAAAAAAAACGAAGCAAGCAATAAAAAGCTTGCTCCGATCTGGTGGAGACGAGGAGAATCGAACTCCTGTCCGAAAACGCCGCCAGTTCAGGCTCTCCGAGCGCAGCCGGTGATTTACATTCCCTCCGGCACAAGTTCACCGGCAAACTCGCGCCATTGGTAGCTTCATCATTCATGGCCGGGGCAAAGCTTACCCGGCGCACGTTCACTGCGAAAATAATGCCCTTACATAAAATGCAGTCGTTTTATGCAGGACAGCCGCCTATAATTAGGCAGCAGCTAATTGAGTATTGTCGTTTATTTTTAAAAATACGGATTTTATAGTGGCTCCGCACCACTGCTCGCTCCTAAACCTTTACCGTCCCCGTCGAAACCATTGCGTCCCCATAAGAACAGTATATGAAACTGTTCTTATATTATACGATACCTGTGTGCATTTGTCAAAATAATTTTGTCCTTTTCGCAATGGTAATTGTTGCATCATATCTTTACGCGTTTTTTCTATTTTTCTGCCGATCCCATACTGACATCGTTTTTTTACGATTCTTCCAAATTCTTTTCATTTTGCGGCGTGCTTTCCCTTTTAATTTCAAGATCAAACCCCATCGCCTTTACTTTTCTTGCCACTCTTTGCGCACTTGCTAAAGAGGCGTATTTAGTTGCGTAACCGTTATAGGATACAAATGTGCGGGCATTAAACAAGTATTTAACTCCCAATGGGGTTGAAATTTCAATAATATAATACGCATTTTTCTCTTCAGAACTTCTCACTCAAACCATCCATCCTTTTCAAATTGCAAACGAAAACTTTGATAGTGTATCATTTTATTTTTTATTTGTCAATGCAATTTTTCAGGTTTTGCCGCATGATACGAATTGTTACATAAGCGCATCAGCACCGCGGCGGCATGGGGCCATCCTTTTGATAGGGAATTAAAAATTGTGGCAAGCCGCTTGAATATGGCGCAATGTCATACTGCTGAAAATATATCATCAATCCTTCCGGCGTTAAATAAAAATTCTCCTCCCGGAACGTGTCTGTGACATTTTGCTCATACTCCTCAAAAAAGGCAGCGCCTTGCTCTATTTGCTGCGCAATCTGCGATATGATGGATTTTGTTATTTCACTTTCATATGGAAAATGAGCGGGAAATAACTGCGCCAGCTCGATCCGGCTGCCATAATGGCTCAGCTCCCAGGAATCCGAAGAACGCTCGGTTGAACCGTGAGCCCCTCCGCTATACAGGTAACGGTCAAAATAAAGGCTAAGGGCGCAGTTTTCATTGTATGTAACAGAAAAATGGTCTACTGCTTCAAATTTCATGACCGGAAAACCTCTTTTGATTGCTTCCCCTGCCGTCTCTGCTGCCATGCGGTAAAGTGCTGTTCTGCAATACTTTTCAAATACAAACGCTTTCCTGCGGTAATATTGATTGAGTTTTTGCGTACTTTTGAAAAAAATTGCCGACCGAAACTCGGGATAAGCAATTTCATATTCCAAAACGGGAATATCTCGAAAGTGCATTGTTTGTTTCATGGTTTTTGTATCAAATTCTGTTTTTAAAATCATAAAATCAGCCTCCCCGTTTTTATTATATGCATACCGGGGAGGCTTTAGCATTTATTTTATTTTCCAAATATCTTTTGCATAGCCCAATATTGTCCTGTCGCTGGAAAACGGTCCCGCATTGGCTATGTTATACAGGCATTTGCGTGCAAAGAGCATTTGATTTTTATAATCCCGGTTCACAGCGAGTTTTGCATCACAGTACGGAATAAAATCATGGAGCAGATAATAGTGATCTGCCGCGTGCCAATCGGTCCCGTCTAAAAGCGCATGATAAAGTTCACCAAAAACGCCGCTGCCCTGGTCGGAT
The DNA here is from genome assembly GCA_949299615.1 of uncultured Eubacteriales bacterium. Taxonomy (GTDB): domain Bacteria; phylum Bacillota; class Clostridia; order UBA1381; family UBA9506; genus RGIG1666. Next base: position 18,716 of record CASGBM010000033.1, read on the forward strand.
ACTGTTCCGTCAATGAGGGAATCCAAAACCGCACGGATTCTTGGATTGTTCTCATAGAGCGTGCGCGGAGAATACTCGGAAGATAGAGACGATATTTCTTCCACTCTCGCGCCAAAAATATAATTATTCTCTTCTCCTGCCTGATTTACGATTTCGATATTGGCTCCGTCATAGGTGCCGAGCGTAACGGCGCCGTTTAGCATAAACTTCATATTGCTGGTGCCGGACGCCTCTGTCCCCGCGGTTGAAATCTGCTCCGATACCTCTGCCGCCGGAATCAGCTTTTGGGCATAGGAAACATTATAGTTGTGAACAAATACGATTTTTAACCGGTCCGAAACCCGGCTGTCCGAATCTATTAGTTTTGCCAGTTCATTGATATATTTGATAATCGCCTTTGCTCTTTGATAACCGGGTGCTGCCTTTGCGCCGAATAAAAATACAGTCGGGGTAAAGTCCGAAATTCTTCCGTCCAACAGCCCATAATAGATGTCTAGGATAGAAAACGCATTTAAAAGCTGGCGTTTATACTCATGCAGGCGTTTGATTTGAACATCGAATAAGAAGGCCGGGTTTATTTCGATCCCTTCCTGCTTTTGGATAAACGCGGCAAGCTGCTCTTTTTTTCTCATTTTGATCTTTAGCAATTGCTCCAGCGAATGCGGATCCTCCGCATATGGCTCCAGTTTTTTCAGTTCGTCCAAATTGGTAATCCATCCGGAACCGATCCGATCGGTTATAAAGCCGGACAATTCCGGGTTGCACAGTGCCAGCCATCTTCTTTGCGTGATTCCGTTTGTTTCGTTTACAAACCGCTGCGGATACAGGCGGTACCATTGTCTTAAAGCACTTTGTTTTAATATCTCCGTGTGTATCTTTGCAACGCCATTGGTCGAATGGGTCGAATAAATGGCCAGCCGCGCCATATGAACCATATCCTTTTCCAAAATCAGAAATGCCTGCTGCTCGGATTCCTCCATCCCTTTTTGTGCCAGTTCCCGCTTAAGTCTCAGATGGATCATAACGACGTAAGGATACACCTGCGGCAGAACAGAAGCAAACAAAGAACAGTTCCATTTTTCAAGCGCTTCCGCCATAATGGTGTGGTTAGTATATGCAAGGGTTTTCTGCACAATGACAAATGCCTCTTCAAAGGGTAGGTTTTCCTGTTCCATGAAAAGACGCAAAAGCTCCGGTATGGCAACCGTTGGATGGGTATCGTTGAGCTGGATGGCATATTGGTTGGGAAACTCTGAAAAATCTGTGCCGAATTTTTTCTTAAATTCTTTTAAAATACTTTGGAGGGAGGCGCTGACAAAGAAATATTGCTGTTTAAGTCTGAGGCGTTTTCCGGCGTCCGTATCATCATTGGGATAAAGGACGCTGCTGATTGCTTCTGCACGGTTTTTTTCCCGCACAGCCTCTTCATATCTCTGCTCGTTAAAGGCATGAAAATCGAACGCTTCTATCGGTTCTGCCTGCCAGAGCCGCAGCGTATTTACAACAGAGTCTTTTTCTCCCGGCCGGTATCCGATCACCGGCATATCATAAGGGACTGCGTATACCCTTTGGTCACCAAACCGGACCAAGACCTTTTCCTCGTCCCTGCGAACGCTCCAGGGGTCGCCAAATCTCAGCCAATCATCAGCTTCCTCCTGCTGCCAGCCGTTACGGAAGGTTTGCCGGAACAACCCATAACGGTAACGGATTCCATAGCCGTCCAGCCGGATCCCCTTGGTTGCGGCAGAATCCAGAAAACAAGCCGCCAGCCTTCCCAATCCTCCGTTCCCCAAAGCAGGGTCATCGACCCCGTCAAAGAGGTTTTCCTTTTTGCCGGCAGACTTTAAATAGTCTTTCGCCTGTTTTAAAAGCCCGAGGTTTAATAAATTGGCACAAACCATCTGTCCGATTAAAAATTCTGCCGAAAAGTAACATGCCCGCTTTTGCGAAGACGGAGCGCCCCTATCTTGCTTCAGCTCGGCAAGCGCTGCCTTTGACACGGCATGATAAAGCTGTACAAGCGAAGCGTGGTCTTTGTCTGTCCCAAACTCCAGCGATAAAATAGAATCCATATTCTTTTCAAAATTGTTCATTTGGTATCCTCCTGCAACCTGCCGTATGTGCAGGTTAGATCATAAATTTCTTTGGCCAGTTTCGGAGTAAGCACACCGGGTTTGAGCCGCCATTGCCAATTTCCGCCAACGGTGGAAGGCCGGTTCATTCTGGCACGATTATCCAAACCCAAAAAATCCTGCATCTGAAAAACAGCAAGGTCGGCTACGCTTGCATATGCCGCCCGTATCACCGCACTTGGCAGGGCCCGCTTTGTCCGGCAGTTTAAATATTTTTGCGCATATGCTGTCACGCCGGCGTCCGCGCGCTGAAAATATCCTGTCAAAGTATCATTGTCATGCGTGCCGCCGTACACGACGCAATTGTGCTCAAAATGGTGCGGCAGATTGCCGTTTTGGCTGCCGGAGTCAAACGCCTGCTCCATTAATTTCATGCCGGGATAACCAGCACGGAGCCGAAGTCTGGTAACAGCGGGGGTAACTGCCCCCAAATCTTCGGCAATCAGCTTTGCCGCACCAATCACATCGTCGATGGCGTCAATTAGTTTGCTGCCGGGACCTTTCTTCCACTTTCCGTGTTTGGCGTTCGTATGGCTTGCAGGAACAGAATAATACCGCACCACGCCGATAAAATGATCGATGCGGATCACATCAAACAGCTTCGCGGAATGCGCCATTCTCAGTTTCCACCAGGTAAAGCCGTTTTTCTCCATTTCTTCCCAGCGGTACAGCGGATTGCCCCAAAGCTGGCCGTCATCGGAAAACTCATCCGGCGGCACCCCGGCAACACAAATGGGTTTTCCCTCTTCGTCCAGCTGATATTCCTCTTTTGCCGCCCAAACATCTGCGCTGTCCAGCGCCACATAAATCGGGATATCCCCTATGATCCGGACGCCGCTGCGGTTGGCATATGCCTTCAGCGCGTTCCACTGCTTATAAAAATGGTATTGGCAGAATTTCCAGAAACAGATTTCATCTTTTAGTTCCTCGCAAAGTTTTTGCAGGGCTTCTGCTTCGCACATCCGAATGGCGTCAGGCCAAAATTCCCAGCTTTTCTCCCCAAAATGCTTTTTTATTGCCATATATTTGCTGTAGTGCTCCAGCCAAAAGTCATTGTCGCGGCAAAATTCGCAAAACTCTTTTTTTGCGGCATGATTGCTGTTTCGATACGCCATCCGCAGCAGATCAAAGCGAAAATCATACAACGCCTGATAATCCACTGCCTGCGGGTCACTCCCCCAGGCAAACGCCTCAATATCTTCCCGGCAGAGCAGGCCTTCCTTGACAAGCAGGTCCGGATCAATCCAATATGGATTCCCGGCAAAAGCGGAAAAACTTTGATAGGGGCTGTCCCCGTAGCTGGTTGGTCCCACCGGCAAAATCTGCCAGTAGCTTTGCCCTGCGCGCTTTAAAAAGTCCACAAACTGATATGCCGCCTCGCCCAGAGTCCCAATCCCATACGGCGACGGAAGGCTGCTTATCGGCAGCAAAATACCCGCCGCCCGCTCAAACGGTTTTTGTCTCTTCATATCATCACCCTTTGCCTCAAGCTTTAATTGCCCCTTCGGAAACTCCTTTTACAAAATACTTCTGCAAACATAAAAATACAACAACCATGGGAATTACGGATATAAATACTGCGGGAAAAATCAATTCCCACGGATTCCCGAACTGCCCCGAGGTCATTTTGGCATAAAACAGCTCCAGCACCAGCGTTTTGCTTTCCGAGGTCCCCAGCGTCAAGTAAGGGAGCAGGTAGTCGTTCCAGATCCACATACCATTTAAAATCAACACCGTTACCGTTATTCCCTTTACCAGCGGAAATACGATCAGGAAAAAAATTTGAAAAATATTTGCGCCGTCAATCAGCGCCGCTTCTTCTATGCCGCGCGGCACGCTCTTAAAAAAGCCGCTGTACAAAAAAACGCTGAGTGACAAACCAAAGCCGGCGTACATAATGATCAGGCCGGGTACGTTTTTTAACCCAACCGAATCCATCATGCTCATCAGCGGGTACATCACCGCCTGAAACGGAATCAGCATTGCCGCAACGAACATAAGATACACAATATGCGACCATTTGGACCGGTACCTCGTAATCACCCATCCGCTCAAAGAGGAAAACAAGACAATGAGTGCTAGTGAAACTGCCGTAATCAGCACGGTATAGCCAATGGCGCGCGGAAAATGGATGGTTTCGAAGGCATTGGCTATATATTGCATAGTAAATCTTTCCGGAAGCGCCAGCGGATTTCGGATAATTTCCGCCTGCCCTTTGAGCGAATTCATCACTAAAAACAGCATCGGCATGAGCGTATAAATCGCGAGCAGCGTTAAAATGACGCACAAGACAGCGCGTCCGATTCGTTTGGTTAGGA
>CASGBM010000034.1 GCA_949299615.1 uncultured Eubacteriales bacterium
GCTGCCTCGCACATCCTGCGGGACAGATTCGGGTATCAGCTTCTTGGAGGAAAGCATATAACGCTCATAGTAAGCACTGTCCATCTGGCGTTCCAGTTCCCGCTTGGAATAATGTTCTTTTGCGCACAGTGACATGTAGAAATGCCGTTCTTCCGCAGACTTTGAGCCGGACATAATGAGCAAGTGATTCGTCCAGCTGATTTGTGTCACCAGTGGTGTCACAAATTCATCGTCCTTATAAGTCTCGTAAAATTGCTTCATGCGGTAGAGTCCACGACGATTAAAGCCTTTGACACCGGGATTGGTTTCAGCAATATATGCCGCAACTTCATCAATGACTTTATCTCCAAATCCGGAATTAGCGCACAGCGAAGAAAGGTATTCGCCAACATTCCAGTACATTTGAATCAGTTCTGCATTGACTGCTTTCAATGCGCGGGTGCGGGCATTGTCGATGATAGAGATGATCTCGTCGAACTGTCCCGTTTTGGGGGTTAATTCCTTGCTCATGTTTTCGCCTCTCCAAGCATTTGTAATAGAGTTTTCTTTAGCTTATCATTCATTGGAGAAGATGGGTCAAAGCACATCTCCACAAACTGTGCAAGCTCGGGATTGCCCTCACCGACCGGGGGCTTCGCCTGATACAACTTGCCCTGAGGCTCGTCGCAGCGGGCAAAGATGTAGTCCATTGAAACATCGAAATAGTCTGCATATTTACGCAGAAGCTCCACGGTTGGTGTCGCTTGTCCATTTTCATATCGATTGATGCTGGATTGCGTAGAGCCGATCACGTCAGCAAACTTCGCCTGAGAGATACCAATGCTCTCGCGAAGGGCACGCAGCCTGTTACCCAGCTGTTTCATGGGAACCGACCTCCTTTTCGGGTTAAATATAGTATAATCAAAATCCGGGATATTGTCAACCCGGATTTTGAGGGTTTTGTGTGAATTTTTCTTCTGTTTCTTTATTCTTCTTCAATGACGATATCGCTGTCATCCATCAAGGAAAGCTGAACAGCACCGTCTGAAAGCTGCTCTTTTTTGCCATTATACTTTATCAGGTAAAATGGCAGTATTTCCTTGAATTGCTCCGGGCAAGGAAGCGTTCTCAACTCGGAAACTGTATGAGAAACAAACGTCATCAGTTTGCTCTTTTGTTCCTCGGTCAGCGCCCGATATAATTTCTGCCACTGCGCAGTCGTTCCGTTTCCCTCAAAATGGTAGCGGAACATGATCAACTCCCGAGGCATCGCCAATAATTCAAAGTATTCGTCGAGAGAACTGCCAAACGCCTTATAAAAGAAATCCGATCCAGCAGCCACCACGCCTTTTGTTACTTGCAAAATTGCAGAAATTGCTCGAATAGATTTTTTCGTCCAATTTGCACCGATGAAATCGCGGTCAGTACGGTCAATAGGCGAATATTTCATCGGGAACGAAAATATTTGAATTCCAAGCTCTCTGTTCAACTCAATATTGATGCGCAGACGTTCATAGAGGTCTTCCGGCTTATCCTTATAATTGAAAAGGATATAGTTAGAAATCTCTTTTATTCCATGCTTGTGAGCAGTACGAACAGCGGCACAATATTTGTCTTTCAGCTTAATATCATCAAAAGCGATTCGCAGTGGTCTGATCGCAAGACGAGCAAGTTGTGTCATATTCTCGTCATTGATCTTTCTGCCGTCAACACCCTGATTGAAATCCAGATAACGAGCCTTAGCCGTTTTATTGCGATATTTTTCAATAATCGGAGTTAGCTCAGCTTCATGTTCAAGCATATACTCGGCAAAGTTCTCCGTATCTTCGGCGCCGATAATAATTTGGAGGAAAGTATCAAGCATTTCCGGGGACTTAATACGCTTTTTGAATTTCTCCAAATATGCCATCATCTTTTTATCGAGAAAACAGGCACGATCCCCGTTATGATAGCGCATCATAACAATGTTATAGGCACCCGGATCAACATATTTTGCACCGCGTCCAAATCCTGCGGCACACAAATCATCAACCAAAGCCTCAAGATTAGGGGTGTTCAGCACATTATTATCTAACAACAGAAGATGCTGTTTAGGACCGTATTTTTGATCAATAGCATTGATTTGTTCGATAATATTGTTGGTAACGTGAAAGTTTGGTTCCAAAATCGGGACTGCGCAGAAAGAACAATGATTAGGGCAGCCGCGGGTTGTATAGGCAAAATAGTTATCTCCTGCTGGATATTCATAGTCGGTTTCTTCAAGAATATCGTAATCGAGAGGAAGCTGATCCACATTGATGTTATTATTATCACCTACGACGGAAGTATCTGTAAACAAGCCTGTCAGAATATGTGAGCGTTTGATGCCGGTAGCATCAATAACCTTGTCAGGCATAAGCGATGCCATAATGCCGCCAACATACAGCGAATCAACATCATCAACAAGACGCATGTAGTGATTGATTGTTTCGACAGATATTGCAAAATCAAAGGTAAATAGCGTTGTTACATAAATCCTGTCCCATACTTCCGCGTCAATGCTCGGATTTGTTCCTTTGACAAAGTGTACTTCGTCTCCAAGCATTTTGTGGTAAGTGCTTATTTTCATCAAACCCATTGGAGGGTACTTGTTTTTATACTTTGGTTCTACTAATAATACTCTCATTTTTTCTTCACGCTCAGTTCCGATTTTATCTTCTCGCGCAATGCTTCGGCTGTCTTTGGATCGTCCGTGAAGTAGGTGTCTATCACAGAGATAATGCGCTGATACAACTTGCGTTCATCACGGCTGTACGAAGAAGGCAAATCATTTTTTGTTGCATATCCTGCATTTACAATTTTCGTGTTCAATGCAGTTACTTTTTTTGTTGCGCTTTCCGTCTGAGAAAGGGCTTTTTCCACCGTTTCTTTACGCTCATCATCAAATGTGCCGCGCTCTAATGCTTTTCGAACAGTCTTTTCTTCCTTTTCGCGAGTGCGGGCGATTTTTTCGAGGCGTTCAGCGATCTGCTCCCTTTTTTCGTCGGAGGTAATTGCACCGGAGTCAATTTTTTCCTCCAATTTCCTCTGCTCTTCATTCAATTTCGTCAGGTTTCGAAGTGCAGAGGTCGCCTCAGACGTTCCACGACGATATTTTTTGTTGATTGCTCCCGCCCATTCAGACAGTGCTTTTCTCATTTCATTGTAGACTGCACTTGGCTCAAAATCGTCTCTCTGGGAATTCGGAACCAATTCATCATGAAGCACATGAATTTCTCCAGCAAACATACGGTTTGCATTGTGACCTTCGGATGGGAAGAATTTTGCAAAAGTTGTTCCGTTGCCGACAAGAATGTTTCCTTTGCGGAATCGAATTCCCTGAACGGACTCGTCGGATATAATGCCTGAAAAATCGGTAATAGCTAACCAGCCTATATACAGCGGCTTGCCGTCAGATGCTTCGCGATAAATGAACTCAACATCGCGCACATAATCCTTTGTTTTTGTACGCTCCTGCTTTCCTGTTGACATACTGCGAGAGTACAATTTATAGATAGGTTTTCTGCGTGCGCCGCGAAGAATCTTATAGCAGGTAATCGGAAAACCCTTTTCCGCAAAATGCTCCCGGATCTTTCGCGCCTGAACAAATTGCTGACTATCAAAATCAATGGGCGCAGTTTCTGCAAGATAGCGAATAGCGTTATTTTCGTCCAACAAACCGGATTCCTTGGGGACACCTATCAGGCGCACTTCAAAATAATGCTTTTCAGATTCTTCCGGCTGTTCTTCAAAAGCACTGATCGCCTTGAAAGTTTCCATTATGTCTGATGTTTCATTGTTCGATTTTTGAAGCAGCTGTTGCATACGAACACAATCACACGTCATTATGGTTTTGACGGAGTCACCTACAGCAGAAGTGACGAATTGCACTTTTTCTGCATAGGCAAGTCCTCCTAAACGTCCAATGCCACGAAAGCCGCGCTCCGTTACGCCGTCTTTATCAGATGCGCCAACGTTCATCAGCTTTATCTTTGCAATACCAAGCGGTATTCCAAGGCCATTATCTCTGATGACAATATTGCGTTCCTTATCATCAATGAAAATATGTATCTCAGCTTCGGTAGTTTGCAGAATGCCCGCCTCTATTGCCTTGTCGATAGAGTCAGAAGAATTCTGAATGTATTCACGATAAATGTGCATAGGATTAGAATACATTCCTTTTGTCAATATTTCCAAAAGGAATTTTCCGGCAATAGGCTCGCTCATTATTTGCTACCTCCTTGATTGTAGGACGGAAACGGGAATTGGATTTTCAACAGCGTCTTAAAAACAGGGTGATGCACAATCAGATCGCCCTTCTTCAAGCGTGTCATCATATTGGCATATACAGACGGAACAAATTTGTAATCAGGACGTGATACCTCAATGGCATTGGTACGACCGTAAATATTTGTTCCGCAATTTCCCTTGATGCGGTCATGAATCGCACTTCTAAACTGCTCCGCAGAAAACAGGATCACGCCCTCGGAACGTCCCCGTTCTGTAATATCCAACAAGTTAGCAAGCAAAGGCGAATTCTTACTGGAAGTAGAGGGGGCGTATTTATTCAGCTCATCCACAAAAATGATGATTTTCTTTGGAACAGGCTTATCACTGGTACGATCATCCTGATCAAAATCTCCGTGTTTCAAAGAATAGACGGAACGAATAATATCACCGAAAACAAGGCATTGGAGCTGCTCGGTAAGTCCCGCGATATCTACAACCATCATTTCGCCGCCATTTATATTCAGCACTTCGTCAGAAAGATATACCTGATGCTGTTCCCTCTTGTTCGACTTCGCATTAACAAAAATATCGTCGTTGATGGAGTTGTTAATAAGGCGACGGAAACGCTGCCATGATTGAATTAAAATGCTTGAATTATCTTTTTTGCCGCTTCCTTTGCTACAAAATTCCTTCAAAACTTCTTTGAAATTGGACCAACTTAAATCGCCATTAAACTCCGGACCGTAATCAATATAGTTAAGAATGGACTCAATCGTATAGTTGGGATCATCTACATTGGCAAATAGCATATCCACCTTATTGATGTCGTGTTCAAAAGTGTAAACAAAGTTTGCCGCCTGTTCCTGATCGAACTGTTCAGCCAAATCCTCAGGAGACAATGCAGTATTCGCATATAGCTTGTCTTTTTGCTGTCTATAAGGATACAGATATTTCACATTCTCAAAAGGTGTGCAAGGTACACCCAGATCAATCCAGTCTTGACGCTGTGACTCTGTGATCTTTTCATTTGGCTGATGCACATGAAGCAAATCATCGCCCTTGACATTCATCACAATGATGGCAACATCATCTTTACATTTATGCTGAATCGCTTTCAAGAGGAACATAACATAGCTTGTCTTTGTCGCCAAACCGGAAATGCCAGAGATATTCATGTGTGCACCTTCCGGACCGATAAGAAAATCCCCGTTGTATTTGATCGGAACAGAAACACTGTTTCCTGCTTTCATGAGACCTGCAGGAATAGCCGTTTTTTCGTCAATGTTGTCAAGTCCGAGCGCAACCTGAATATCATCTTCATTTGCCGTGTACACAGCGGATCCTTCAAATACCGGCATGAAGTTTTCTTTGGTATTATGAATGACAGACACTTTTGCATAGGAAAGAGACAGTCGCCTTGTCATAGGTGCAATCTCCACATTACCAAAATCGGAGGAAACATAATTACTGATATGCCCCGTACCATCTGTAATGTGAAAAATATCCTGAACAACACCATATGTGATGGAGTTGTCCGTTTTGTTCTCAACGAGAACAATGTCGAACGGACTCAAAATGGTATCATCAGACATCCAAAATTGGAATTCATCGCAGGATGAAGGATTCTTTTCTGTGGCAGATACTTTGCCAATCAGCTTTCTTGTACTCATTTTTCTATCTCCTTATTACCGAAAATCACGTTTGAAATTATTGATAAACACCAGGTCGCTTTCAAATGTGGACTTGATAAGCGTTTCTGTCAGGTATACCGGATATAAATGGCTCTCCCACCGTTCATCGCGTCCATAACAAGTTGGTGAACATTCGTTGAGCAACGACAAAGAAATCGTATCGACAACATCTGTTGGAATTCCACTGTCGTAATAATCTTCTAACGCCATTTTCTCAATCTTGATTATTCCTTCGAGGGGATTTGAAACTCTGTTTTTGGGACGTATTCTTAGATACCATACCCCAAATCTTCTGCCACGATCATTCTCTTTCAGGAATACCGGAGTGCGTTCTCCATATTCAAGTTTCAAAAGTTCCGCACCGATTTGTGTTCCTCCGCGTTTGGATTTGCTGGATGTGGGGAGCATAGGATTGAAGCTCTTGGAAACACCAATTACATTGTAAAACAGATCAGCAAACTCAGTTTTTCCTGTGTCTTGACGGAGGAATTGAAGCGGTCCGTCTACCACCAGCATACGGTCGGTGTCCAACGCTCCGGATTTAACCATATCCGACAGGATTCCTATTTCCATGTCGTGCATCATAGTGTTAGCTTTTGCGATTGCCGCATTAACAGGGATGTTGTGCTTTTCCGGCTCAAAACGATAATCAACTACTTCCAGAAACATCTCTTGTGCGACCTTTGTTCGGGTGATACGTTGTTGGATTTCCTTGAAATCTACCGTGTTGACCTTATCGCTCAATAGCAAAAGATTCTTTCGCTGTATTGTCTGATGCGAGCGGAGCTTTTTCTCACCGTCTCTTTCAGTACAGCCAGCCCTAATTTGAGCAACGACTACCGGATATATTTTTTTGCCGTCAATTACAATATCGCCAATCTTATAAGTTCGCCTAGACCCATCCATGAAGAACGAAAAATTTGAAAAGGTGCGATCTTCCACATAGAGGTCATATTTCCGTATTTTCTTAGACTTATCTGTTTCAAACGGTTCCCCAATTACTTTGATTTCATCGCCTTCGTCCTGATACGGTTCTTGATAATAATGATCAAGATCAAGGCTTTCATTTTGATACAGTGCAACGCCGCACTTATCAAATATTTTATTCAGTGTAGGCATGATAAACCTCCAGCAGCTATTATCGTAAATGACCTTTCCCGTATCGGAAGGACTAAATTTGCCCGCTGATCCTGCTGCGTCAATTCGCACCCGCAAGGTGGAATCCGCCCCACGATTTCGAGTTAGAGTCGCTATTGTCTGCGGCTCAATTTTCATTTTCGGCGGGCTTCTTAACGTACTTTCCGCTTTTGATCCTCGCGTCTGCGGGCTTCGGCTCATCATCGGGGATTGCCCATCTGTTGCCGATTTTCACCGCACCCGGTATGCGTTCTTCGTTGCACAATATCTGTATGCGCCGTGACGAGATACCCCACCTCTCGGCGGTCTGCGGGACAGAAAGATACTTCATAGTTGCAGCCCTCCCGGTCTGTCCTCTCGGCTTGTTCGCCTGATCGTAGTTACAATAAATCACTATACATTATAATCCGATTAGCGAATAAAATCAGGAGGGTTTCCGAAAAGTTCAAAAAGCATTTTCAAATCGCACAGATAGGGGCTTGGGTACTCCCAACAAGAAAAATGAGCGTAGGGGCTGTAAGCCCAAAACGCCCATTTTGCCGATGTGTACGGACACCGGCTGTGCTTGCTATTCTCTAAAATCTCATATCCGCAGATATACTGCGCTCTCGTTCTTGAAAAAGCCGAGGGCGCATTTTTATAGAAATTTTTCGCATATCGGTGGACAAACGTCGAAAAAATGTCCGTTGAAAAGTGGGAGATATTTTTACATTCAGCCTTGATATTCTCTGCTCAAATGTACGTTGTAAAGTGAGAGGTTTATTTTCGCTGATACCTGCGTTTCAGCCAAAAATTGTCCGTTGTAAAGTGAAAGGGTGCCAAGTTTTCCATCTGAAATGTCCGTTGTAAATTGAAGGGAGTGTTTTTATGGCAGACCGAACAAGACCAATACGAATTGAATTCTGCGTCACCGAACAGGAAAAGGAACTCATAGAAAGCAAGATGGCGCAGCTTGGTACACGCAACATGGGCGCATATCTCCGAAAGATGGCGATCGACGGATATATCATCAAAGTGGATTACACCGAGCAAAAGAAACTCGCTGCTGCTGTCAGCCGCACCGCTGCGAACATCAACCATATTTGCCGCCGTATCAATCAGACCGGGCATTTTTATGAGGATGATATCGTCGAGTTAAAAGCGAAACAGCGTGAAATTTGGGAACTATTCAAACAGTCGCAACGGGCTGAATTATGACCACATCGGGATTATCCGTATGTGGAGTTACCGTACACGGTTTTTCAGATCACGGATAGCCTGACGTTCAAGACCGTACCGTAACCGGATTTCCGGACAGTGGATTTCCGAATGGTTATCGAGCATGAAATTCATACTCTAATCAATAAGAAATAAATTAACTCTCAAGAAAGTCATCCATCGATCCAATCAATACACCTGATAGGATGGATGGGATAGGAGGTCCTATGAAGCAAGAGTTGAAGCAAGAGTTTTGTAAATTTACAGTAGAGAGCCTATCGGCATCGTACATACCTTTTCCTCGTTTTCTCATTGAGGATTGCTTTACAGAGCTCACCAACGATGCAAAGGTACTGTACGCGCTTATGCTGGATAGAGCCAGCATTTCAAAGGTCAACGGTTTTGTCGAGGCAGACGGCACGATCCGTCTCTACTTCACAGTGGAACAGGCACAGAAGAAGCTGCACCGCAGCCGCCAAAGCGTGACACGGATATTTCAGCAGTTGGAGTCCAGCGGATTGATCTGCCGCAAGAAACAGGGGCTTGGGAAGCCCGCACTGATTACGCTTAATTATCCGTCCAATGCAAAGCTGATCCAGCCAAAGGAGACGGGCGAAAATTTGTCAGGATAAAGGTAGAAAATCGGATAATTTATGCACCACAAGCGACACAAACGCTGTGGGGCATATCTTTACTCATCCGCGCCATAAAACTCGCCTGTGCGCTGTGAAGGGAGGAACGGAATGAAGAAAAAGAGCGGCTATGATGTGAATGATGTCAACTCCGCCGAGATTCCGGAGTTTGTATATGAATCTCTGGCAAGGAGCCTGCTGCCGGTAATTCAGAAGTATTATGAAAGTGATGAGGGTAAGCGGGCATTTTCCGAATGGAAAGAGAAAAAAGAAGTCGCGGAGAAAAGCGCTACATAAAACAAATGGGAGGATTGCCATACTCGGCAGTCCTCCCATTTTTGCGTTTACCAATCTGCAATTTCCTCGATGTATACAATAAATCCGAACCCATTTCCGACTGGATAAAGGTTCGGATTATATTGATTTGGCGGAGAGGGAGGGATTCGAACCCTCGAACGGGTATTAGCCGTTACACGATTTCCAATCGTGCGCCTTAGGCCAGCTCAGCCACCTCTCCAAATATTAAATGAAATGTCACGAATCCATATTATAGCACAATTCTTATTTCTTTGCAAGACTTATTTTACTTTTTTTTATGACGGAAGGAAAAAATATAGATAAACCTCTTGACAATTGGCCGGATTTCTATTACAATAGTATAAGTGTTGAGGCATATGCCTTTACACCTATGCCGAAAATGGGGTGACTGCATAATGAGCAAAGACTTAAATATTGCGCTGCTGTATGATTTTTATGGTGAAATGCTGACACAAAAGCAGGCGGAGGCAATTGATCTTTATTATAACGAAGATTTGTCATTGGCAGAAATTGCGGAGCCTCTTGGGATTAGCCGGCAGGGAGCGCGCGACAATATTAAGCGCGGCGAAAAACAGCTGTTTGAATTGGAGGAAAAGCTGGGGCTCGTCAAGCGGTTTATGAAAATTGAGGATAAACTGGATGATGTTTTAAAGCTTTTAGCTTCCATGCGGCAATATGAGGATATGTATGTGCATTCGCATAAGCTTGCAGTGGCAATGAAAGAATTGTCGGAGCGAATTGAGAAAATTAAGGAAGATCTGTAAGCCCAGCGTGGTATAGGCGGATTGGATCTGTAGGATAAGAATCTAGAATGGGAGGAGCACATGCCGTGGCATTTGAAAATTTATCGGAAAAGCTGACTCAGGCTTTTAAAAAGCTGCGCGGCAAAGGCGTAGTAACAGAAAAAGACATCAAGGACTCGATGCGCGAAATAAAATTGGCGCTCCTCGAAGCAGATGTAAACTTCAAGGTCGTGAAGGAGTTCATTGCGAAAGTTTCCGAACGGGCAGTCGGTGCGGATGTGCTGGAAAGCCTGACGCCGGGACAGCAGATTGTTAAAATTGTAAACGACGAACTGACCCAGCTGATGGGCGGTGAAAATACAAGAATAGAATTTGGCAAGAGGACGCCGGCAGTTGTGATGATGGCAGGGCTTCAGGGTGCAGGAAAAACAACATTCTGTGCAAAACTTGCCGGATACATGAGGAAAAAACATAATAAGCGGCCGCTTTTAGTTGGCTGTGATATTTATCGTCCTGCGGCGATTAAACAGCTGGAGGTCGTCGGAAAGCAGATTGACGTCCCTGTATTTCAGCTGGGGACAGAGATAAGCGCGGTTGAGATTGCAACCCGTGCGGTAGAACATGCGAAAGCGCACGGAAATGATTTCGTAATTATTGATACAGCGGGCCGTCTTCACATTGACGAAGAACTGATGCAGGAACTCAAAGATGTGAAAGAGGCGGTCAATCCGGAAGAAATTTTGCTTGTCATTGATGCAATGACCGGTCAGGATGCAGTTAACGTGGCGGAAAGTTTTAACCAGCAGCTGGAAATAACCGGCGTGGTCATGACAAAGCTGGACGGGGATACGCGCGGCGGTGCGGCGCTTTCTGTAAAAGCCGTGACCGGAAAACCGATTAAATTTGCCGGAACGGGAGAAAAGCTTTCTGATTTGGAGGAATTTCACCCTGCCCGGATGGCGTCCAGAATTTTAGGAAGCGGCGACGTGCTGTCTCTGATTGAGAAGGCAGAGCAGGCGATTGATGCAAAATCGGCAGCGGCGCTGGAACAAAAGATTAAACAGAACCAGTTTGATTTAAATGATTTTTTGGCGCAAATGCAGCAAATGAAAAAAATGGGACCGCTTTCCCAGCTGGTTACGATGCTGCCCGGTGTGAACGCAAAAGCGCTTGAAAATGCAGATTTAGATGATAGAAAATTGCTTCGGGTAGAGGCGATTATTACTTCGATGACGGAAAAAGAGAGAAGCGACCCGTCGATGATAAATGCCAGCCGCAAACGGCGGATTGCCGCAGGAAGCGGAAACGATGTGAACGCGGTAAATAACTTGCTTAGACAGTTTGAGCAGATGCAAAAAATGATGAAACAGCTCACCGGCGGGCGGTTTGCGCGGCAGATGAAAAAGATCAACAAGAAAAAGAAGAAACACTAGGGATCAGACTGTACGCAAGCATAAAAACACAATGGCAGGATTTGTTAAATAACCGTTATGGTTTATTTATAGGAATGAAACAAAAGGGAGGGTGCGAAGACGCATCATTATCCCGTGATGACATGGAGGTGAAATACACATGGCAGTTAAAATGAGACTGAGAAGAATGGGCGCGAAAAAAGCTCCTTTTTACAGAGTGGTCATTGCGGATTCCAGATATCCGAGAGACGGAAGATTTATCGAGGAAATCGGAACATACAATCCGCTGACAAAGCCGTCTGAGATCAAAATTGACGCAGAAAAGGCAAAGAAATGGTTAGGAAACGGCGCACAGCCGACGGATACGGTCAAAGGCCTGCTGAAAAAGAGCGGTATTATCGACTGATAGTGCCTGCATAGGAGGTATGTGCTGTGAAAGAATTGTTAGAAATCATTGCAAAAGCCCTTGTGGATAATCCGGAAGCCGTTACAGTAACGGAAAAGGAAGGGGAACATTCTGTCCTTTTAGAACTGAAAGTGGCAGACGGAGACATGGGCAAAGTCATTGGAAAGCAGGGACGGATTGCAAAATCCATTCGTACCGTCATGAAGGCGGCTGCAAACCATGAGGATAAGAAAGTTGTTGTTGAAATCGTTCAATAACGCAGAATGAAAAACGACCGACCGCCGCTCTAAAATGAGCGGCGGTCGGTTTTTATGTAAAGCTGTCCGGAACAGGGCGGCTTTATCAATCCATGACCGAAATGCCGCTGACTCCGAAGTCCTGAAAATGGAGACGCTGGGTATAAAGGTCTTCCCGGACAAAATCTGTCGGGCGCAGAAAAGTTGTTTCCAGAGCATGAATGCACCAGTTCGGTCCGGTCATATTATACAGCGTTGTGGCAATCTCTACTTCAACGATGTTTTTATCCTTTGTCAAGTCTGCTTCAAAAATAAAAGGGGAAGTAAATAAAACGTGTTTTTCTTTTCCGTTAATGGATATTTTAGCGCAGGCGCAGCTGGCGCAATTGAGACGGATTGCTTTTTTACCCGTTCCGCTCATGTTAAAAGTATACTTTAATCTGCCGGCGTAAAAAGGATACCCGTCCTCTGTTATATTTTTGTAGTGGCATATTTTTTGCGGTTTCTTAATGGTAAACTGCTGATTGTCTATGTTATTAACATAAAAATTACCGAAAAGATAGATCGCTTCAATTTCTGTCGGACGGTATCCGTTTGCGGATTTGAGCCCTTTGTGAAACCCGATCCCCGTGACGTTGTTGATTTTTATCCCGCAAATTTGAATTTGGTTTTCTCCCTGCCGGACATAATCGGTTATGTCCACCGGACGAAAGCTGATGTCTTTAAAATATGTTCCGTTTTCTGACGGCAGAACGGTTTTTCCGTTAATCTCAATGGATTTTAAGTGATCGGCGCATTCAATGGCGGCATACAGCCTCCCGTCCGGCAATTCTTCTGCAAAAAAAGGGTATTGCGCGATAAATTCTGTCCCGTCGGGCATGTTATAAAAATAATTGTGGTGGATATGAGAAACATGCGCGCGTTCAGCAACTTTTTTGCGATTCAGCCAAAGGCTTACTGTAGCCAGCGGAAGGACGTTGTTTTCGGATAATTCAACCTGGTCCGGCGCCAGAGCGTGATTTGCGCAGAAATCAGAGAGCGAAAAACCGCAGTCAAAAAAGGTTTTCTTTTTTTGGCATGGTATGGTGTCCCGGCTTAATGTGAATAAAGCGCTTCCTGCCGGAGCAAAAATGCCGTTGATTCTGATACCGGAATCCGTTTTCTGATACGGAACGGAGAAATACCCGCCGCTGTTTAGGTCCACAAGATATGGAACTTTTTCTGAATGGATCCAAATTTCACATTCGGTTTCGCGTTTGGGGTCTGTGTTAATGACAAAGAAAAGGTCCTCATCCCCGTTGGTTTTATGGCTGCACCATACGTTTTGTGCGTTTTGTTTCGTCAAGGTATCTGTAATCAAAATCTCTGCTTTTATATGCGTCTTGAGCTGTGTTACCGCAAGGCTCGCATTGCGGTATAAAACGGTGTTTTTTAACTCAATTTTGCGTTTTTCCCCTTCGATCATATCAGGGAGCTTGGAAATGGCAAGGATGGGATTCCCGCCGGTTTCGGCAAACTGATCCAGCAAAGCAAGCGTGCTTTTTCTTAAACAGGTACATTTCGGCAAAATAACATTTTCATATTCCATTTCGCCAACAATCATTTTCCCGTTTTCTACCCGGGCGTGTTTCGATAAAATTTCTTCATCTCCAAAGTGAAAGTCGATTTTTTCTTTCAGTAATAACAGGGTAAGATCGTTTAAAATACGGTCATGCTCCTCAATATTTTTAACATTCCCATTTCGGTCTTCGTATGCAGAGTAAGTGCACCAAATGCTTTCCATCGGGTGAATCACCAGCGTGTTGACTTCTGCTTTGCTTTCTGCGGAGATTTGGCACAGTCTTCCGATATATTCCGAAAATTGCCCTTCCTCCTCCCACCAGGGTTGTTGGTAAAACAAGTTGGCAGGGTAGTCACGTTTCCGTTCTCCCCGCATGGAATACAGCAGCAGATGGCTGTTGATACAATTGATTCCTAAAAGAATTGCCCAGTCGGCAACCCATTTTCTGTCTGCAAAAGAAACCTGCTGCCCCATGCATCCGAAAATTTCACACAGCGTCCGTTTTTTGCCAAGCTGCTGGGCAACGCTTGACAGTTGCTTTAATGTTACATTTTGGTGGATGGTCCGCTCCAGTTTATCTACGCCCGGCATGTCCATGTATTCATAGTGCGGCATGGTATAGCCCATAAAACGGATTTGTGAAAGCAGGCTATCCTCGCCAAAATAATGCCCGGTAAACTTTAGATGGTTTTCTTCGCACCATTTTTTATATGGTATGGTAAAATTTTGCAAAAAAAGCTCAGACGCACAGCGGAAAAAATCATACCGCACTTTTTGACAGCCTCTGGTTTCAAAAAATAAGCTTTCCAACACGTCATAAAGGGAATAGCCATACTTTTCATGAAAAATTTCTAAAAAATGCTCTGTCCATGGCAAAGATGGGTTTTGGTAAAGATTGTGCATATGATAATTTGGTTCATCGGTAAAAACCCCCTGAACGCTGCGGCCAAATTCATCTCCGATGGCTGCCTTATATTTTTCATGGGTAGAAGCCAAAAAAGCCTGTATTGCGTTTTTGTTTAAGGTATCCATGTAGCAGGTGTTGTTAAATCTGGGGTTAGCAAGCGGTTCTGTCCGGACACATATCTGATATTGGGCAGAGCCGCAGGTTACGGTTTTTAAAATGGCATCGTTTTGTGTGACTTCTTCATTTAGCAATAATAAAAGAGTATGTGCACGAAAGGACTTTGATTGTTTCGGAACTTCTCCGGAGGCGTAGCCCGAAGGCCACATATCCTCATCATACAGCCAGGTATCCATGTTTTGTTTTTTTGCTTGGCAAACGATTTCCTCTACCAGCTGCATCCATTCATCGGATAAATATGGAGTGACCAAACCGACCCGGGAATGTATAAAAAAGCCTCCCATGCCTTTGTCTTTCAGTTCGCGCAATTGGCGGATCAGTTCCTCTTTTTTTAAATCATCATTCCACCCCCAAAAAGGGATAGGACGGTATTTCTGAGAGATATGGTTTGAATGCATAATGAACCTCCGTTGCTGTCGGTTTATTAATATCAGAAAAATGAACGCAAAGAAACCCCAAGGCTTTGCCGGATTGGTTTTTACGCTTTGTTGTCATTGTATCATTTTTATAATAATTTGTAAATAAATTTATCATTATCCAAACTATTCGGACTTATATTCTGTCGTTTCTTGATATAAAAAAATGATTGCATTTTTTTATAAAATATGGTATGATGTTAGCCGTACAGGAGTTTCCTGCAATTTATATTTTAAGTAAGGAGTGGTTTTTTACATGGATAACCCTGACCCTGGTAATATTTTTCCGCAGCTTATGTTGATTTTGCTGCTTACGTTGATCAATGCGTTTTTTGCAGCCGCAGAAATTGCAGTCGTATCGGTAAGTAAAAGTAAAATCAAGTCATTGGCAGAAGAAGGGAATAAGCGGGCAAAGGTATTAAAAAGCCTGACGGATGAACCAACAAAATTTTTGTCTACCATTCAGGTGGCAATCACGTTGGCGGGCTTCTTTTCCAGTGCTTCGGCTGCGACGAGTATGTCAGATAATCTGGGCGGTTTGCTGACGGGAATCGGTCTTCCCTATGGTACAGAAATTGCGGTTATTATTATTACCATTTTATTGTCATTTTTCACTTTGGTATTCGGTGAATTGGTGCCAAAGCGAATTGCTTTGCAGAGGACAGAGGGCGTGGCTTTGTTTGTGGCGCGTCCGGTAGCGGTGTTTAAAAAAATATTTACGCCGTTTGTAAAACTGCTTTCTGTATCAACCAATTTAGTGCTTTTGCTGTTTGGTGTGAAAAATGATAATTTAGAGGAAGAAGTAACGAAAGAGGAAATTCGTTCCCTGGTAGAAGAAGGGGGCGAGTCGGGGGCGATTAAAGAATCGGAATGCAGCATGATTGACGGCATTTTTGAATTTGAGGATATTATTGCCGAAGAGATCATGACACCTCGGACGGACGTGTTTATGCTGAATATTGAGCGTCCTTTGGCGGATTGCATTGATGAGCTTTTAATGGAACGATATTCACGTATACCGGTGTTTGAAGGAGAAGTCGATGATATTATCGGTATTTTGCATATCCGCGACTTTACTCGCGCAGCGCGCAAAGTCGGGTTTGAAAACGTAGATATCCGTTCGTTATTGCGTCCGGCATACTTTGTTCCGGAGCGGAAAAAAATTGCCGAGCTTTTTGTGGAACTGCAAAAGGCAAAGACGCACATGGCTGTACTGATTGATGAATACGGTGGATTTTCCGGAATTGTTACTATTGAGGACTTGATAGAGGAAATCATGGGAGAAATTGATGACGAGTTTGATGAAGACGAGCCGGATATTCGGCAAATAGACGCCTCCACATGGCGTGTGCGCGGTTCGACTTCAATTGCAGAAGTGAATGAGGCTTTGGAGCTTGAACTTAACGAAGACTCCGATGATTATGATACCTTAGGCGGATTAATTATAAATTTAATGGGTACGATCCCAACGGATGGATACACCGGAACGATAGAATATGAAAATTTAATTTTACGAATCGATGAAGTGAAAGAAAAACGGATCGAATGGGTAAAGGTCTATGTCCAGCCTAAAAAAGAAGAGGACGAAGCGGACCAATAAAATAAAAACATAAAGAGCTGTCAGAAACCAACGCATAAGCATAAATCGCTGCCAGAGTAAAAAGCAGAAGAGGTTTGGTTATGTGTGGGTTTTCTGGCGGCTCTTATCATATGGATATGGCTTGCAAAAGCTATGAAAAATAGATTGAAAAAACGGGAAGGCGAAAAATATGGCATGTATAAAAGTCGCACTTTTACAAATTCTGCCGCGAAGTACTTGGGAAGAAAATTTGCAAAAAGGGCTGTCCGCTTGTGAAAAGGCAAAGGAGCTTGGCGCGGATATTGCCCTGTTTCCGGAGATGTGGAGCAATGGGTACGGCGTTTGTAATGATGTGGAAAAGTTGAAGAGGGATGCCTTGCCTTGCGAAAGCGGATATACAAAGGCATTTGCCAATCAGGCAAAAAATTTGCAGATGGCGGTTGCGGTTACCTTTTTGGAACAATATGAGCCACAGCCGAGAAATACGCTTGTGCTCTTTGACCGCTTTGGAAAGCGGATACTAACCTATGCGAAAGTCCATACCTGTGATTTTGGAGAAGAACGGAACTTGACGCCCGGTGATGATTTTGCGGTGGCAGATCTGGATACAGCATGTGGCTGTGTCCGAGTCGGTGCAATGATTTGCTATGACAGAGAGTTTCCGGAAAGCGCAAGGATTTTAATGCTCAAAGGTGCGGAAATTGTGTTGGTGCCGAATGCGTGCCCCATGGAGATCAACCGTCTGTGTCAGCTGCGCAGCCGGGCATTTGAAAATATGATGGGAATTGCAACGTGCAACTATCCCTGCGGTCAGCCGGACTGCAATGGTCATTCTTCTGCCTTTGACGGGGTTGCGTATCTGCCGGATCAACCGGAATCAAGAGATATGTGCATTCTCGAAGCAGACGGCAAAGAAGGAATTTATGTGGCAGAATTTGATATGGAACTGATCCGCAGTTACCGCAAATGCGAAGTGCATGCAAATGCATACCGGCATCCGCAAAAATACCATATGCTGACGGCAGAACAAATTCTTGAACCGTTTGTCCGAAAAGATTATAGGAAATAATAGAACGGGGCGGTAAATTCAAAAGGGATATGTTTGCTGTATTTGCGGTTTATTTAATGACTGCTGAACAATTCTGAAACGCAGCCGCATAGCGGTTTGTAAGCGTTTCAGAATTGTTTAGGTGCAAGGTTTTTGTGCTTTTTTTG
>CASGBM010000035.1 GCA_949299615.1 uncultured Eubacteriales bacterium
TTTTTGGCAAAAAAAGCACAAAAACCTTGCACCTAAACAATCCTGAAACGCTTACAAACCGCTATGCGGCTGCGTTTCAGAATTGTTCAGCAGTCATTACTGTAAGGACCGTGGTATCCGGCTGTCGGGGCCGGCTCTTGGTAGACCAAGGAAGGGCGAGATTTGCGATCATTCTCAGGATTATCGGGACGAATGCGAGCGGGTAGAGGTAGAGCGCAGATTCAGTTTGGCAAAGCGGAAATGCGGGATGGGACTGGTGACAGCGAAGCTGGAAATGACAGCTGCGCATGTGGTTGCCATGTCCATTTTGGTGCTGAATCTGCGTAAGATTCCGTGCGCTCTTTTGCAATTTTGGCATTGGCTGCTCCGGCTTTGTGAATCGTGCAAAATTTGGGGCAGTTATTCAGTAGACATTAGTTAAAATTCATAGTTTGATTGCAAAAAAAGAATGTAACATAAAAATATCAGAAATTGATAAAATTTTAAAAAAGCATTAGCGCCTCAAAAAGAAAGAACCATATTTTACGATGTAAAAGGGTAGCAGATCAAAGGCATTTGGCCCCCGCTGTATAAACGGATGAACGGGTAGGCGTAGTTGATGGTAACGAAACAGAGCAAAAAACGGCAACGATTTATGTTCCCCTTTACATAAATGTCAGCCGGCTGGAGCTTGGATTGCCGGAACACATGATTCTAAAAGATTCGCCGGACTATGTCATAGAAAACAGATTATATATTATAGTTTCTCGATTACACAGGGAATCCGCACTTCCAGAATGATTTCTAAAAATCTCCGATAAATTCCTTAAATAAGGCGTTAATATCCAATTCGTGCATTAGTTCCCTCATTTTTGCTTTACGGGCGATTTCTTTTTGTGTTCTTTTTCCTTTTGGCATAAAAAAACTCCATGCTTATATCCTTATTGTATATCTGTTGGAAGGTTTACGCAATCTTTGAGGAAGATTCTTGCAAATCCCCTATGTTCCATTTGTTTTTTGGGGGGCGTACCCCAATGGTTAGGGACGACCGCGTGCTGTCTCCTTGCGGAAAAATGGAGTTGCTTTAGGGGATGAAACATATCTTTCTGTCTGTCGCTCTGTATTTTTTAATACACTGGAATCCTCTCCTGCTGTCAGGATGGGGTTCCAGTGTGGTATCCGATCCCATGTGTACCATAGCCTAAGTTTGTAATCTTTCTTAATTTTTCTTTAAATACTTTTTAAGATATTGACCCGTGTAGGAAGCTTCGCATTTCATAATTTCTTCCGGCGTGCCGCAGGCAACAATATTGCCGCCTTTGTCTCCGCCTTCCGGTCCCAGGTCAATGATATAATCTGCTGTTTTAATCACGTCAAGATTATGCTCAATGACCAAAACCGTATTTCCTGCGTCAACCAGACGCTCGAGCACTTCTAAAAGCTTGTGCACATCGGCAGTATGCAGACCTGTCGTGGGCTCGTCCAAAATATAAATGGTTTTTCCGGTAGGCCGCTTGGATAATTCTGTGGCAAGTTTTACGCGCTGTGCTTCGCCGCCGGAAAGCTGTGTAGAAGGCTGACCAATTTTAATATAAGACAGTCCGACATCATTAAGCGTTTGGAGTTTTCTTGCAATTTTCGGAATGGCTGAAAAGAACTCCAGCCCTTCTTCTACTGTCATATCCAGCACATCATAAATATTTTTGCCTTTATAATGCACTTCCAGTGTTTCGCGGTTATAACGCTTTCCTTTGCAGACTTCGCAGGGGACATACACGTCCGGTAAAAAGTGCATTTCAATCTTAATAATTCCGTCGCCGCTGCAAGCTTCACAGCGTCCGCCTTTGACGTTAAAGCTAAACCTGCCGGCTTTATAGCCGCGCATTTTTGCTTCTTGTGTCTGTGCAAAAACTTCGCGGATGTCGCTGAATACACCCGTATAGGTTGCCGGGTTGGAACGGGGCGTCCTGCCGATGGGGGACTGGTCAATGTCGATGACTTTATCGAGGTATTCTAAACCTTCCATCCGGTCCATTTTTCCGGGAATGGTGTAGGCGCGGTTGAGTTCACGCGCCAAATGTTTATATAAAATTTCATTCACTAAAGACGATTTTCCCGAACCGGATACGCCTGTTACTACCGTGAACGTTCCCAGGGGGATTTTTACATTGACATTTTTCAAGTTGTTTTCTGCCGCGCCAAATATTTTCAAATCGTTTCCATTCCCTTTGCGCCGTTTCTCAGGCACAGGGATTTGTTTCGCGCCGGAAAGGTATTGCCCGGTAATGGAGTTGGGGTTGGCTTTGATCTCCTCCACATTGCCCTGCGCAACGATTTCTCCTCCGTGGATGCCTGCGCCCGGACCGACGTCAATGATGTGGTCGGCGGCATACATCGTATCTTCGTCATGCTCTACAACGATCAAAGTGTTTCCTAGGTCGCGCAGACGCTTTAACGTGGCTAGCAGCCGGTCATTATCCCGTTGGTGCAGTCCGATCGATGGTTCGTCCAGAATATACAAAACGCCCATTAAGCTGGAACCAATCTGCGTCGCAAGACGAATGCGCTGTGCTTCGCCGCCGGACAGAGTCCCGGAAGAGCGGGAGAGAGTGAGGTAATCAAGCCCCACATCAACCAAAAAACCGAGCCGTTCATTAATCTCCCGCAGTACCAGCCGCGCAATTGCCATTTCCCGGTCTGTCAGGGTAAGGTTGGCAAAAAAATCTTTTGCCTGAGTGATGGACATTTTGGTTACTTCGTCAATGTTTCGTCCGCCGACAGTAACAGCTAGAGATTCTTTGCGTAGACGCTTGCCTTCACACTCAGGGCAAGGTTTTACCGTCATCAGCTTTTCAATTTCTGCTTTCATAAAATCACTTGAAGTTTCCTGATAACGCCGCTCCAGGTTCGGAATTAAGCCCTCAAAAGCCGCTTTATAGGTTGCGGTTCCATAGGAGCGTTCATAGGATAAATCCAGCTTTTCGCCGTGTGTGCCGTAGAGCAGAATATCCACAACAGAATCTGGAAGATTACCAATCGGCGTATCCAGGCTAAAATGGTATTTGTCAGCCAGCGCCGTAAAATACGTGTTGGCAATGGTTTCCGTGTTTTCAACATTGCCCCAGCCGGAGACGAGAATACCGCCTTCGTGAATGGATTTTCGCCGGTCAAGAATCAAATCGGGGTTTACTTTCATCAGCGAGCCAAGACCTGCGCAGTGCGGACATGCACCAAACGGATTGTTAAAGGAAAACATGCGCGGTGCAAGTTCTTCCATACTGATTCCGCAGTCTTCACAGGCATAGTTTTGACTAAAAAGATATTCTTCTCCATCAATGACATCAATCAAAACCAAACCGTTGGCTAGCGAAAGGGCCGTTTCCAAGGAATCGGCAAGCCGTTTTTGAATCCCTTCTTTTACTACCAGACGGTCTATCACGATTTCAACATTATGCTTTTTGTTTTTTTCCAGTGAAATGGTTTCGGAGAGATCGTATATCATTCCGTCGACCCGAACGCGTACATATCCGTTTTTCTTTGCGTTTTCAAACAGTTTTTGATTTTCGCCTTTTTTTCCGCGGATCACGGGAGCGAGAATCTGAAATTTTGTCTTTTCGGGAAATTCTAAAATATGATCAACAATCTGATCTACGGTCTGTTTTTTAATTTCTTTCCCGCATTTGGGGCAGTGCGGAATCCCGATGCGGGCGTAGAGAAGACGCAGGTAGTCATAAACTTCTGTCACCGTACCCACAGTAGAACGAGGATTTTTGCTGGTTGTTTTTTGGTCAATGCTGATGGCGGGAGAAAGTCCGTCAATCAGTTCCACATCCGGCTTTTCCATCTGTCCTAAAAACTGGCGCGCATAAGAAGACAGCGACTCTACATAACGGCGCTGCCCTTCGGCATAAATCGTGTCAAAGGCGAGGGAAGACTTGCCGGAGCCGGAAAGTCCAGTAAGGACAACCAGCTTGTCTCTGGGAATAGACACATCTATATTTTTTAAGTTGTGCTCTTTCGCACCTTTAATAAAAATTTCATTTTTGGGCATAAAAAGACTCCTTAATCAAACAAATGTTCTCTTTATTATACCGCATTGATTTTTTTTTGTCAATGGGATTTTTATACGCCGAAGGAAGCATTTGGCGCGTTTGATTCCCGTTTTCGTTCAAGCTTCCAGCCATCGAATTTGTTCTTTGGTCAGGAAAACTTTTTTTGCACTCATGGTGTCTGTCAGTTGTTCCTCGTTTCGGCATCGGAATACGGCGCTGACCACAAGAGGATTACAGGTTAAGTATGCTAGCGCAAGCGCGCCCGGTGACACATTCAGGTCTTTGCTGAGAGATTTTACTCGTTCTAAACGTTGTTTGTTTTCATCCGTCATAAATCGGCTGAGAATTTTTGGCGTGGGAGCATCCCCTTTCCCTAATTTTGCAAAAAAACCTTTTGCTTGGGAGGAAAAAGCCATAACAGGAAAATTATTTTCCAAATACCATTGGTATTCATGGTCATTCATAGCGACCAGGGTGTCATCGTTTAAAAGTTTCGGCGTCGTGCGGGCAAGTGAAAAATTGATTTGGCTGACAGAAAGCGGGATCAAGCCGTTTTCTTTTGCATAGTGGTTAGCTTCGGCGATGCGTTCGGTGCGCCAATTGGAAACACCGATAAAATGGACGGCGCCTCGTTCAACAAAACTGTTTAGTGTATTCATAATGCCTGAGACAGGCATGGATTCGCTGTCGCGGTGCAGAAGGTAAAGGTCAAAGTAATCCAGTCCAGATGCTTTTAAGCTGGCGGCAAGGTCGGCTTCTAAACTGTCACAGTCAAGCCGACACGCGTGCATATCGCCAAAAGGCGGGTGTCCGCCTTTGGTGGTAATGAAAAGATTTTCGCGGGGAATGGAATATTCTTTAATCCATTTCCCAATGATTTTTTCGCTGTTTCCTCCGCCGTAAACCCGTGCAGTATCCAAGCTGCGTCCACCATAATTTTGATAGTATACATTTAATAAAGAGTAGTATTCTTTGATACAAGACTCATCCGTTAATTCACCGGCGCCAAACGTCAGCTTTTGCATTTCTGCTTGATATTTCCCGTTATTTAGTATAATGTTACTCATTGAGATCCCTCCAAAATCAAAAGTTTCCGAGTTTAAACAGTCTTATTTTACCACAGAAACAGATAAATTTCACCATTTTTGCAAAAAAACTTTTCTTTAGGGGAAAAATACGGTATAATAGGAAAAGCAGGAAAAATTATGAACGAAAACCACCGATTTTGTACGGGAAGGATGATTGTAAATTTGAACCGTTTTCGATTGTTTTTAGCAGTTGCAGCTTGCAAAATTGCCATCTGGGGCAGTAAGCTATTGGGGAAGAAAGGGTCCTCTATGCCGGGACAGCTGGCGCTTAAAATATATCCGGGTGTATTGCGGGATCTCGCGGCACAGGTGAAGCGGGAGATTATTGTCGTTTGCGGAACGAATGGGAAAACGACAACAAATAATTTATTATATTCTTTTTTGGCGTCACGCGGTTATTCCGTTGTTTGTAATAAAGTCGGGGCGAATATGCTGTACGGCGTTTGTTGTGCATTTGCCGCAGATGCGTCCGTTTTTGGAAAACTCGATGCTGACTTTGCCTGCATGGAAGTGGACGAGGCTTCCTGTGTAAAAGTGTTTGCCCATATGAAGCCGAACAAGATGATTCTAACCAATTTGTTCCGCGATCAGCTCGATCGTTATGGTGAGATTGATATTACCGTAGATTATTTAAAACGCGCACTAGCGCTTGTGCCGGACACAGAACTGATTTTAAACGGTGATGATCCGCTGGTGGCACAGTTTGGCGAAAATACAAAAAGAAAATGCTATTACATGGGCGTGGACGAGGATGTTGGCGTCAGCTTAAACGAAACCAAAGAAGGGCGTTTTTGTGTGATGTGCGGCGAGCGGCTGGAGTATGAGTATTATCATTACAGCCAGCTGGGAAAATTCCATTGCCCCAGCTGCGGATTTGCGCGCCGAGCGCTTGATTTTCGTGTGAGCGGCGTGAGCCTTTGTGACGGGCTGGAATTTCAGCTGGAATATCAGGGGCACATCGTCCCTTTCGACGTTCATTACCGCGGCTTTTATAATATTTACAATATTGTTTTATCTTATGCGGCGGCGGTGCTTGCGGCTGGAGAAATCCCGGATTATGCAGGCGTGCTGGCGCGGTATCAGCCGCAGATCGGGCGGATGGAAGAGTTTCAGATTGGAAAAAAGATTGTGTTAAACCTATCCAAAAACCCGGCTGGGTTTAATCAGGCAATTTCTACGGTTGGCAAAGATGAAAGACCGAAAGACATTTTGATTGCGATCAATGATAATGCGCAGGACGGGAAAGACATTTCCTGGATTTGGGATGTTGATTTTGAACGTATGAATGGGATTGGCGTGCGCAATTTTATCGTAAGCGGGATTCGTGCTGATGATTTGGCGCTGCGGATGAAATACGCCGGAATCGAGCAGGAGCGAATGACGAAAGCATATGGGCTGAAAGAAGCGGCGCAGGCGCTTGCCAGCGGCGGCGGAGAAATTGGTTACGCGCTGGTTAATTACACCGCTGTTTTCCGTATGCAGGATATTTTAAAAGAACTAGAAAAGGAGGCGGAAAATCTTGAGTGAAGCGATTTGCTTAACGATTGGGCATCTTTTTCCGGACCTTTTAAATCTCTATGGAGACCGCGGCAATCTTTTGGCGCTTAAAAACCGTCTGATTTGGCGCGGTATGGAAGCGGAAGTAGTTGAAATTACCAAGGATGATCCGGTAGAGCTTGCTAAAATGGACATTGTTTTTTTGGGGGGCGGTTCCGACCGGGAACAGCGCTTGGTTTGCGAACGTTTGAGAACCATGCGGCAGGATTTTCGCAGTTATGTAGATGAGGACGGTGTTTTGGCAGCGGTTTGCGGCGGCTATCAGCTGCTGGGAAGTTATTATCAGCTGGGAGAGGAAAAAATTCCGGGTTTGGAGCTATTGGATATTTATACGAAAACGGGAGAAGGCCGGCTGATCGGAAATGTTGTCTTAGAATCCAACTTTACAGGGAAAAAAGAAATGGTTGTTGGATTTGAAAATCATGGCGGAAGAACCTTTACTGGGGAGTATGAACCGTTTGGGTCGGTGATTTGCGGCTATGGAAACAATGCGGAGGATCATAAAGAAGGCGTTTTGTACCGCAATGTGCTGGGGACTTACCTTCATGGTCCGCTGCTGCCGAAAAACCCGACAATTGCGGATGAGCTCCTTAGACGGGCGCTGGCGCGTAAATACGGCAGAGCGATTGCGCTGGAGCCGCTGGATGATACGCTGGAGCAGGAAGCGCATGATTATGCAGTCAAGCGCTTTTCTCAAAAATAGGAGGAAACTGCGATGGAACGTTTTATGGAAGAAATTAAAAAACTAATGCCGGCAGGACTTTGGCAAACAGTGCTTTCCATTGTTATTATGGCTTTGCTTGCATTTATTTTAGTAAAAGCGGTGAACAAGCTGTTTAAGATACTGCTCAAAAAAGGGAAAATTGACCCGACGCCTGCGGTTTTAGGCAGAAGGATTATCAAAGGGATCATTATTGTATTGGCGGTGTGTGGCATTATGCTTCAATTCGCGCCGATGAAGCAATTTGTAGTGTCTGTTCTGGCAAGCTCCGGAATTGCTGTTGTTGTGCTTGGATTTGCAGCGCAGGAAGCGATGGGAAATTTAGTCAGCGGCGTATTTATTTCACTGTTTAAGCCGTTTTCGATCGGCGACCGGATTAAACTTCAAGACCGCATGATTGACGGGGTAGTAGAAGATATTTCCATGCGGCATACGATTATCCGGACGTTTGAAAACAACCGGGTTGTTGTGCCAAACAGTGTGATGAACGGTGCGGTCATTGAAAATGTAAATTATGGAGAAAACAAGGTTTGCAATTTTGTAGAAGTGGGAATTGGATACCGTTCTGATGTAGACCGGGCAATTGCGATTATTCAGGAAGAAGCGCAGGCGCATCCGAATTTTTGTGACAACCGCAGTGAGGAAGAAATTGCGGCAGGAGCGGCGCCGGTTACAGTACGCGTGATGGAGCTGGGCGACTTTTCTATCAAACTGCGTGCCTCTGTTTGGTCGCGCAATGCGGCGGATGGGTTTGTTTTAAAAAGCGATTTGCTTTTAGCTGTAAAAAAACGTTTTGACAAAGAAGGAATCGAAATTCCGTTCCCGTATGTGAACGTAATGGAACATTCTTCAGAAAAATAAATTTGATCATATTAACTTGGAAAGGTGAGAAAAATGGGAATCAAAGAAATTGCACTGCAAAAACATGAACAATGGCAGGGAAAAATTGAGGTGACCTGCCGTGCGCAATTGGAAACTAAGGAGGACTTATCCATTGCATATACGCCGGGAGTTGCGGAGCCGTGCCTCAAAATTTCGGAAAATACGGATTTGTCTTATACCTATACGCGCCGCGGCAATATGGTAGCGGTCGTCACGGACGGGACAGCTGTCTTAGGATTGGGAGATATCGGACCGGAGGCTGGGATGCCGGTTATGGAAGGAAAATGCGTTTTATTTAAGCGTTTTGGCGGCGTCGATGCGTTTCCGCTTTGTGTGCGCTCTAAAAATGTGGATGATATTGTAAACACGGTAAAACTGATTGCCGGTTCTTTCGGCGGAGTGAACTTAGAGGATATTTCTGCTCCGCGCTGTTTTGAAATTGAACGCCGGTTAAAAGAAGAGTGCGATATCCCGATTTTTCATGATGATCAGCATGGAACAGCGGTTGTTTGCCTGGCTGCAATCATTAATGCGCTCAAATTGGTAAATAAAAAAATGGAGGATCTGTCTGTCGTTGTCAATGGCTCAGGTGCCGCAGGAATTGCCATTACAAAGCTTTTGATGAGCCGCGGACTGAAAAAGGTTGTCCTGTGTGATACAAAGGGTGCAATTTACGACGGTAGGGATGGATTAAACGAGATTAAACAAGAAATGGCGAAAATTTCCAATTTAGATAAAATAAAGGGCGGACTGGAAGAGGTAATCAAGGGCGCCGATGTATTTATCGGTGTTTCTGCGGCTGGTGTGCTCACGCCGGAAATGGTAAAGGCGATGGCAAAAGACCCCATCGTATTTGCCATGGCAAATCCTGTGCCGGAAATTATGCCGGAGGAAGCAAAAGCGGCAGGAGTGAAAATTATGGGCACGGGCAGAAGCGATTTTGCTAACCAGATTAATAATGTTTTGGCATTTCCCGGAATTTTTCGTGGGGCGCTGGATGTGCGCGCCAGCGAGATTAATGACGAAATGAAAATCGCGGCGGCGCAGGCGATTGCGGACGTGATACCGGAGCATGAGCTTTCGGAAGATTATATTATTCCGGATTCCTTTAACGAAAAAGTAGCTCCAGCGGTGGCAAAGGCAGTTTCAGAGGCGGCAAAAAAAACAAAGGTTGCCAGGATTTAAATAAAAAAAGCGGCGTCTGCCATTTGGCAGTCGCCGCTTGAAAATGGACGTCTATTTTATTTGCAAGTGAGCAAATCCTTTTATTTTCAACCCTTAAAAGGAATCCGGATGCATCTTATCTCCGGTTCTAACTTTCCATTTTTTTCAGCCTCCATACATTATCATTTCATTTATCTTGAAACTGATTGTAAGGCTTTTTGGGTCAGATAATACTGATTTTATCCAATGTGCGTTGGCATTCGGTTTTAAAATCAACGGAACCGCTTTCCTTTACGGAACAGGCAGCTTTTTTCATTTATCTATGCCTCGGGTTTACCGCTATCGTTCCCTTATTGTAACAGGTTCTTTCTTTCTGTTACAATCCTATTTTGCGCAAAAAAGTTTGAAATATAGTAGGAAAATTTTGTAATTTTTTATTTTACATCGTGAGAACGCCTTCCTCTGATTCTAAAAGAAGCAGAATTTTTTCTTCCTTTCCGGTTACAGCGTTAATATAAATCAGGTAGTTCTGCCCGTTAAAATCCCCGCGGCATTCATAGCAGAGCACTTCCCGTTTGCTTTCTAACGGGATCATAGCAAGTTTAATTTGATTGATGTTTAAATGGCTGTTTATTTGTTTGCGGACCTGTGTTTCCGATAGTTCTACCGTGGGGATTTCGCGCTCTTTGTGACTCATAATATAACCGCGGCTTTCAAATCCAATGATACTTCCATCATCTAAGGCTACTTTTACTTTGATCAGGTCGGAATACATGGTAATGCCTTGACCAACGTATGCGTAATTTATGGTGACGCTGCTGCCGGTTTTTTCATAATAGCTTTCTTTCATGCCGGAATAGCCATGGTATTGCAAAAATTCCATTCCGGCAGAAACGGCTTCTTCCACCGTTAAATTTTCTGTTTCAACCGAACGGGAATCCAGCATCCAAAGCACCATACCGCCTTGTTTTGTAATGTCAATGCTGATCTGGCTTTTATCCTCGCGCGTCGCGGAAAAAGAATATGTTGGGATCACGCCGCCGCCTTCTTCGGTAAAGGAAAGGTTTCCGGCCCGTTCAACGCCGATAAACTGCCGCGCAATTTCAAGCGCCTGGCTTTGGGTAAATCCCGCTTTTCCCTGCAAGACTTCCGGTTCCATTTTTTCAATATGCTCAGAAAACGGTCCGTCATAAATCAGGGTGGGGTAATCCTGCAATTCCTTGTCAATTTTATATAAACCGGTAGGGGAACCGGAAGATTCGTCACTGCTGTTTTCTTCATCGCTTGCATATGCAGTTGTGCCGATCACATTTTTTAGAGACATATCTTTTTCATATAAAGTGGTCTGCAATTCTTCCAGTCCATTGCTGACAGATGTTGCATGTTCGGAAAGCTGCATCAAATTATTAAATTCCTCTTCATTGATCGTTTCGCTGTCGATTACTTTGCTTGCTAGGTAGGAAGTGTAATCGCCGACTTGGGATAAAAATTTTGCAGTTTGGTTTAAATGATTGTTATCCGTAGGCAGCTGGGAGAGACAGGCTTTGGCAGTTGCCGCCTGCATAAAGATTTCTGAAGAAATCGAGGAGAGCTGGTTTGCGTTGGTTGCCAGCAACGATTTTTTCAATAAAACGTCAACGTCGCGCACATAATCAACCATATCGTGAAATGCGCGGACGTATTGGTTTTCTACTTCTTGGGCGAGCGCTTTTGCGCGGTAAAACTGAAAAACGCCTACAATCGATAAAATTGCTAAGGTTGCAATTACGATCGCCGCAAGCAGCTTATATTGGAATGAATGGTTTCTAATTCCGCTGTTTTGGTTCATAACTTCAGTCCTTTCTGTCCATGTGATATATAGACGCAAGTTGGCACGGTAAAATATTATATCATTTACCTTGCAAAGCGGTGCTTGCCAATAATTTTAATCACCTCCCGCGAAAAAATCCATTTATTTGTGGTTTTTGCCGGGTTGTAATAATAGATTGCGCCGCCGGTAGGATCCCAGCCGTTCATGGCGTCCTGGCAAGCTTTATACACCGTTGAGTTGGAGCTGATTGGAACGTTGATCTGCCCATCTACCGTTGCAGTAAATGCGCCTCTTTGATAGATTACACCGGGGATTGTATTTGGAAACGATGGGTGTTTTACACGGTTTAAAATAACTGCCGCCACAGCCACTTGTCCTTCATATGGCTCGCCGCGCGCTTCGCCGTTGACACATCGTGCCAATAGCTGCAGATCATTGCTTCCGCGCACGGCTGCGGATACTTGCTCGGCTGGCAATTGGTGATACACGGCTGCTGCTGTAAATAGAAACAGAGCGCTGAGCGTTAAAAATATTATTTTTTTCTTCATAGCTACCTCCGTACTTTTAAAATGATACTGCTATTTTTTACATAATTGAGAAATTTATACAAATATTTTTAAGGTATGCTGGAAACGAAGAAAGCTTTAGCCATTTAGCAGAACAACATTTAAAAATTATATGATTGACAAAAATGAATACAAAAAAAGCAGCCAAAATTGGCTGCTTTCAGCGAAAATGCGCAAGATTTTAAACATTAAACCGGAATAAAACAATATCTCCGTCTTCCATAACATATTCTTTTCCTTCCGAACGCACCAGGCCTTTTTCTTTTGCGGCGACATAGCTGCCGCATGCAATTAAATCCGAATAAGCGACAACTTCAGCCCGAATAAACCCTTTTTCAAAATCAGTGTGGATTTTTCCGGCGGCCTGCGGAGCTTTGGTTCCGCGGGTGATGGTCCAGGCGCGGACTTCCGGTTCGCCGGCGGTTAAATAACTGATTAACCCAAGCAATTTGTAGCTCTTTTTTACCAGCCGATCAAGACCGGATTCATGAATACCCAGCGTTTCTAAATATTCTGCTTTTTCATCTGACGGGAGCACAGAAATGTCTTCTTCAATTTTTGCAGAAATCGGCATAACTTCTGAGCCTTCTTTTGCTGCCAATGCTTCCAGCTCTTTGACCAAGGCATTATTTTCGATGCCATTTGAAAAATCATCCTCTGAGACATTGGCGGCATACAGCACGGGCTTAAAAGTTAAAAGAGGAAGATCCTTTAGAATTTCTTGTTCTTCTGCGCTATATTCTCTGGAGCGCGCCGGCTTTCCATCCTCTAAAAGCTGCTTGATTTCGTCCAGCAGCGCAAGCTCTGCCTGATATTTTTTGTCACCGGTTTTTAATAGTTTGCGTGTCCGGTCCATCCGTTTTTCCAGCATTTCAAGATCGGCAAAAATCAGTTCCAAATTGATGGTTTCTACATCGCGTATCGGACCGATGGACCCTTCAACGTGAATAATATTGCTGTCTTCAAAGCAACGCACGACATGGACAATGGCATCCACTTCACGGATATGCGATAAAAATTTATTCCCCAATCCCTCGCCGCGGCTTGCGCCCTTCACTAACCCAGCAATATCAACGAATTCTATGGTTGCGTGCGTTACCTTTTGCGGATGATACATTTTGGCCAAAACGTCCAAACGTTCATCCGGGACGGCAACAATGCCGACGTTGGGTTCTATGGTGCAAAATGGGTAATTGGCCGATTCTGCACCGGCTTGCGTAATCGCGTTAAACAATGTAGATTTTCCTACGTTGGGAAGCCCTACGATTCCAAGTTTCATTTATGATCAGATCTCCTTATGTTATTGTCTTTCAGAATATTGTATAGTATTTTTTAATTATTTCGTGATTACCTCATGTTATGCAGGGACAATTTTAATCTTTTTGTTAAATCCGGATTTAGTATTAAATTCACTTAAACAAGAACCGTAATTCAAAAAAATATTATAGCATATTATGATTGACAAGTCAATTCTTGGAGAAATATTCTATTCAACAAAGCGCAGTTTTTTAGTAAAAATGGTATTCACAACAAAAAACAGTAAATAATAAACAATGCTGTCATTCACAGGAGGTATAAAAATAAAGCGGAGCTTTTTCGAACAAACTTTTTTCTTTAAGATGTTGTGTGACGAATGAAACCATATTTGTAATTTGATTTCGTCTGTTATAAATAACTTCGAGTATAGAGCACTATAAGAAGAGGCTTTTTTCGGGGAAGTGGATTTATAAAACAAGGAAGGCTGCACACTTTCGTCAAGGGTTGATTTTACGGAAATCACATTTCGATTTATGTTGGCACCTCTTTTTTATTATCAATTCAGACCTAACATTTTTCTGGCATGAATGCTAAAGAAATGCTCTTTTGCAGTATCAGAAATTCTTTCGCCTAAAACGGCTGTAATATGCGTATTTTCGGTGACAGCGGGAGAGTAAGATTCCAATATCGTGTGTTCGTATTCTACGTTGTTAATCATTTTCTCCAGTGGTGGCAGGGGAGAAGTTTTCCGAAGAACACGTTAAAAAATATAGATTTATATGGATTCTAAATAAAACGAAACAAGTTCCGTCTGTCAAAAACGGAACTTGTTTCGTTTGCAGTTTTTCTGCACATATTAAGGATTTTCGAAGCTAAAACCCAAACAGGTGTGTTTTAGCTTATTTTTCACATCAAAAAGTCAATATAATCCGACTATTACTTGCGCCACCAATCCTGCTTTGCTAACGTGCTGATATCTTTTAGATGCTCATTATCGCCATCGGTAATCACAAAAAAAGCATTGTTCTCATAGCCGATTTCTGTAATTGCAGCATTGTCACACCATACTACGTCATTTAGTTTTTCCAAAGGCCAGCCGTAAAAATAGCAGAGCAAAACTCTTATGGCTGTGCCATGGGTTGCAATACAAATGGTCTGTCCTTCGTGTTTTTGTGCTAGTTCAGTGGATGCCGCAATGAGTCTGGCAGAAAAATCCGCCATACTTTCGCCGCTGGGCATTTGCAGCTTATAAGGTTCATTCAGCCAATGACTATAGCTTTCAGAAAATTTATCAGGCAAATCGTCCCAGGGAACATCTTCCCACTCGCCGCCGTTAATTTCACGAAAACGCTCATCAATCGTGACGCTAAGACCGCGTCCCTTGGCTATTTCCTGCGCAGTTTCAAAGGCGCGCGTTAAATCGCTGGAATAAATAGCGTCTATCTGCGTATCTTTCAACCGGGCAGCAGCACGTTTAATTTGTTCCCGGCCGTTTTCTGTTAACGCAGAGTTATAAAATCCGTGAAAATGACGTTTAATATTTCCTTCTGCTTCACCGTGGCGAACAAAAATTAAAGTGGTCATATGCGCCTCCTGTTATCCAACCATAATTTTCGCTTCCGGATATTTAACCAAAGAACCATTCGAATTTCCATGAGCCAAGATAGCAAGCGCCATAGATAAAACCCCTATTCTGCCGGCATACATAATACAAATCAGCACGCATTTTGAGATGCCGGAGAGCTCGGGGGTAATTCCAACGGTCAGGCCAACAGTCCCAAATGCGGAAACAACCTCAAACACAATATCCATGAAATCAAAATTTTCAAACACCAGCAGAGCCATGATCCCGGCAACAACAATCATAAAAGCAATTACAATAATTACCAGTGCTTTTAAAACCGTATGGCGCGGGAGCCGTCTGCCATAAAGATTGACCTCTTCCTTGCCGCGCATGACAGAAAAAGCAGAAAGCAAAATGACCCCCATTGTCGTAGTTTTTATACCTCCTGCAGTGGAACCTGGAGAACCGCCGATAAACATTAAAATTATAATGGTAAATAAGGACGCTTGTGTCATATCTGCTAATTGCAGGGTGTTATAACCGGCCGTTCTTGCTGTTACCGATTGAAACAAAGGAGCCAATATCCGTTCGGAAATATTTGCGTGCGCCAGGGTTTTCGGGTTGGAAAATTCAAACAGGAAAATCATAGCGGCTCCTAAAAGGATCAAAAGCAGCGTAAGCAGGAGTACAAGCTTGCTGTGTAAGCGCAGACTGTGCCAGCGGCGGTTCATTAAAATATCGTCCCAAACAACAAAACCAAGACCGCCGATAATAATTAATCCCATAATTGTCAGATTGACAACCCAATCGTCTGCGTATGCGGTCAAGCTGGAAAATTCTCCATGTGAACCCATCAGGTCAAAACCGGCATTGCAAAACGATGATACGGAATGAAAAATCCCCCGTACGACCCCATCTATAAACCCGAACTCCGGAATAAAACGCATAGAAAGAATAGCTGCGCCAACCCCTTCAATCAAAAAAGTTCCGATTAAAAGATGCTGTGCAAGCCGGACAATTCCCTGCATCTGCTCATAGTTCAGAGCTTCCGCAATCAAAAGGCGTTCTTTCATGGTTATCGTTCGGCGCAGCATAAGGGAAAATAAAGTGGCAAGCGTCATAAATCCTAAACCGCCGACTTGGATCAAAAACAAAATGACACATTTCCCAAATATTGTCCAATGAGTGTACGTATCAACCACGACCAGTCCTGTAACACACGTTGCGCTGGTTGCGGTAAAAAGCGCATTAATAAAACCAATTGACTCTCCGTTATTGGAGGCAAAAGGCATATTTAAAAGCAATGCGCCAAATAAAATGAGCAGTCCAAAACCAAGTACCATTACCTGTGTCGGACGAATGTGCAGCCGGTAACGCAGTATGTTTTTTATTTGTTTTATCATGATATTTTTAATACTCCCTTATAACAATAGAAGAAATTGCACGGCAATTTCTACACGTCGCTTTAGGCTCGCAAAGAAAGGGGATATTTTCCCAACGTTTAACATTGGGAGCAAAACTAGTCGCCCAAGAGAAACGGGAGATTCCTTTGCGAGGCTATAATTCGAAAAAACGAATGAAAAGAGGAAGGGCTTTTTACTGCTACAGCAAAAAACCCTTTTCCGTCTGTTATAATAGCAAAACAAAACCTTACAGGTTTTCTTTTGCTTTTTCAACCAAAGCGGCAAATGCTTCTTTATCGCTGACAGCAAGTTCAGCAAGCATTTTGCGGTTCATTTCGATTCCTGCCTTTTTCAAACCATTCATAAAGCGGGAATAATTGATCCCGTTCATTTTAGCTTGAGCAGAAATACGCGCAATCCAAAGCTGACGGAAATTGCGTTTTTTCTGTTTTCTTCCAATGTATGCATAAGTCAGCGATTTCATAACCGCTTCTTTTGCTGTGCGGAACAGCTTGCTTTTAGCGCCGCGATAGCCTTTTGCCAGTTTTAAAACTCTTTTATGTCTTTTCCGTGTATTTAAAGCACCTTTTACTCTTGCCATTTCTGTTACCTCCTAAAATCTGTTTTATCAGCTTGTTTCGTGATTACTTATAAGGAATCAGCTTTTTAATAACTTTAGCGTTTGCACTGCCGGCATAGCTGGCTTTGCGAAGCAAACGTTTTCTTTTCGTAGACTTTTTGGTCAGAATATGGCTTCTGTAAGCGTGATTCATCTTAATTTTACCGTTTTTCGATACGGAAAATCTTTTTGCAGATGCTCTATGTGTTTTAATCTTAGGCATAACTTTACTCCTTCCAAATGTATAATTAAAATTAAAAACAAAATTATTTTGGCGAAATTACCATGCTCATGTTCTTTCCTTCCAGTTTGGGCGGCTTATCCGCAGCGCCATAATCAGCAAGGGTATCACGGAACCGCTCTAAAAGCTGAAGTCCTAAATTGCTGTGATGAACCTCGCGGCCGCGGAAACGAACCGTAATTTTTACTTTGTCGCCATTTTTCAAAAACTTGATGGTGTGATTTACCTTAGTATCAAAATCATGATCATCAATGGACGGAGAAACGCGGATTTCTTTTAAATTAATTGTCTTTTGGTTTTTGCGCGCTTCCTTGTCTTTTTTTGCTAACTCGAATTTGTACTTGCCGTAATCCATCGTTTTGCACACAGGGGGCTGAGCTTTGGGAGAGATCATGACAAGATCTAAATTCTTGTTGTAGGCAATTTCAAGCGCTTCTTTCGAAGACATAATCCCCAATTGTTCTCCGGTATCGCTCACCAGACGTACCTGAGCTGCCCGGATTTCTTCATTAATCATCAATTCTTGTTTACTAATCGGAAAAGCACCTCCATATTGTTTTTTGTGTATTTTTGATCCGCATAAAATAAAAAGCGGATAGAAACTCTATCCGCAAATATACAAACAAATTCTGCTGCATATTGACCATGTTGGCTGTGCCGAATGGTGAGAAACGAATAGGTTTCTGCTTATTAACAGGCATATCATATCACAATCCTATTCGTTTGTCAAGCATTTACAATAAAAATTTCTTATAAATTTAAAATTACCTTATCAATCTTAATCCCATTAAAATCAGCGTTTGATTCAATGCATCAATGCATTTTCCGCAGTTGTCACATACTTTATTCGGGTCAAGGTCGCACTTTTCACATTCTCCGCAATGGGTACATATCTTGTCCTCGAGGACACATTGTTTCATAAAAAAGCCTCCGCTTCTGACGTGAATTCATATAATTATTATAGCACAAATGGTTTCTTTTTTCAAGTGCGGAGGGAAGGGGAGAAAAGGCTTGTGCAAAACTAACGAACGGGGATCCAAAATTCCTGTCCCACAATCAATTCAGAAGTATTCATGTGGTTTACATACTTTACTTTTGCAATAAAATCCCGGATATCCATATTTTCCGGCTTATATGGCTCGCACAAATTCCAAAGCGTGTCACCGCCGGAAACTGTAACCTTGACAGAAGTAATCCCATCGTCGGCAAGCGCAAAAAGACCGATGCCGCCGAACATGAGAAACAATGCCATTACGATCATAAAAAGGCAACGGCGCTGACGCCTTGCTCTCGTTTTATAATGAATTCTGCGGCGTGTTCTTTTCATAAAAATCCCTCTTTTCTCATCATTAAACAAAACAAATGTTCGGTTTATGGTTTTATTTTAACAGAACATTTGTACGATGTCAATAGTTTTTTATAAATTTTTAGAACAAATGTTTGATTTTTAATTTTTTGTATGCTATAATGAAATAAAACAATTCCTTTTAATGCATGAATTTTGGAGGTTTGCTATGGCAAAAAGGCAAAACAGAGAACAACAAATCATTGACTTTATCCACCGTCAGCTGGAAGAAAAGGGATATCCGCCTTCTATTCGGGAAATTTGCACGGCGGTTGGGCTTGCCTCTCCTTCTACGGTTCACACATATCTGAAGAAGTTAGAGGAAAAAGGTCTTTTAATTAAAGACGGCTCTAAAACGCGTGCCATTCGTGTTGTCGGACCGGATGCGGAGCACCTGGCTGAGCCGGTGGAAGAATTTTTGTCCGTTCCGGTAGTGGGAACGGTAGCTGCCGGCGAGCCTATTTTGGCTGAAGAAAATGTTTTGCGGACATTTCCGCTTCCAATGGATTTTGCAAAAAATGCAGGAGTTTTTATGCTCAAAGTAAAAGGGGAAAGCATGATCAACGCCGGTATTTTAGACGGAGATTTTGTCATCGTGAGCCAGCAGTCAACGGCGCGTAACGGTGATATGGTCGTGGCGTTGGTGGACGATTCTGCCACAGTGAAAACATTTTATAAAGAAAATGGGCATTTTCGCCTTCAGCCGGAAAATGATTTGATGGAGCCGATTATTGTCAATGAAGTCAGCATTTTAGGAATTGTTTCCGGTGTGATTCGAATTTATTAGAACAGGAGAGTTCGGATGAATGTACTGAAAGATGATTTTTGCACCGCTGCAAAAAAAATAGCTGAGCAGTCGGTACGGATACGCAGAGATTTACATAAGATTCCGGAACTGGCTTTTCAGGAAACCATGACGGCGGAGTATATTGCGTCGCGCCTTCGCAAAATCGGGATACCGTACCAAAACGGCGTCGCAAAAACCGGTATTGTCGGCTTGATTGCTGGAAACCCGGGAAAACAGACGCTTCTTTTGCGTGCTGATATGGATGCGCTGCCCATCCAAGAGGACAAAAAAAGAGCAGGCTGTTCCCAGCACGATGGCGTCATGCATGCCTGCGGACATGATGGACATGTTGCTGTGCTGTTAGGGGTTGTCGAGCTTTTGTGGCAATATCGCCAGCATCTGTCCTGTAATATTAAATTGGTTTTTCAACCCGCAGAAGAAGATACCGGCGGAGCAGAGCCGATGATTCGAGAAGGTGTTTTGGAGAATCCTGCGGTGGATGCGGCACTTTCTCTCCATATTATGAATGATTTGGAAGCAGGAAAAATTCGGGTAAAGCGTGGGGCGGTAATGGCGTGTCCGGATGAATTTGATTTAAAAATTATAGGAAAAGGCGGGCATGGGGCGTACCCACACGAATGTGTTGACCCGATTGCAATTGCGGGACAGATTCTTTGTGCATTTTCTGCATTATCAGCCAGGGGGACAGACCCATCTACCCCATGTGTAATTTCGGTGTGCTCTATTTGCGGAGGTTCCTTTTATAATGTCATTCCGGATTGTGTGCAAATGCGCGGTACCGTCCGCCTGTATGACAAAGCATTGCGCAAAAAGCTTCCTCTGCAGCTGGAAAATATAATAAAA
This sequence comes from uncultured Eubacteriales bacterium, assembly GCA_949299615.1. Lineage (GTDB taxonomy): Bacteria > Bacillota > Clostridia > UBA1381 > UBA9506 > RGIG1666. The sequence goes on from CASGBM010000035.1 coordinate 19,900, forward strand.
CATTACACAAGCGCGTATGGAGCAAACTATGAATGGGATTATCGTTTTATGTTTCCGCCGCTTTTTAATGATGCCCAGCTAACGGAACAATTTGAAAAATACACGGTAGACATTTTAGGAAAAGAAAATGTGACAGATGAGGGGAAACCATCGATGGCGGGAGATGATTTTTCTTATTTTGCCGACCGTGTGCCTTCCGTTTATTTTAACCTGGGCGGAGCAAATTCGGCAAAAGGGATTACTATGCCTCTGCACAGCCCGGACTTTGATTTTGATGAATCCTGCCTTATGACTGGGATTTTAGCAGTTGGCTGGTTTGCGCTACATTTTGGCAGGGAAGATTGACAGGAGGTTTTGTATGCAGAAACAGTTTGGAAAAGAGATTATTCTTTTAGACGGAGCCATGGGGACCATGCTTGTCAAACATCATTTGAATGTTGGGAAAAGCTCGGAAATCTATAATATTACGCATCCGGAACTGATTGAAAACATTCACTTGGAATATTTGCAGGCGGGAAGCGATGTGATTTATGCGAACACATTTGGAATTAGTTCGCTGAAAAACGTGGGTTATTCTACGCAGGAATTGGTTCAAGCAGGGATTGCAATCGCAAAACGTGCAGCTGAGCCGTTTGGCGCGTCAGTGGCGCTGGATGTCGGTCCTCTGGGAGAACTTTTGGCTCCTTTGGGAGATTTAACTTTTGATGAAGCTTATGGCTTATTTGCTGAAAAAATTCGAATTGGCGCAGAAGCAGGAGCAGATTTAATCGCAATTGAAACTATGACAGATTTGTATGAAATGAAGGCTGCTGTGCTGGCGGCAAAGGAGAATACAGATCTTCCCATAATTGCTACCATGAGTTTTGAGCAAGGCGGCAAGACCTTTACCGGAGCGGGTGTTTGCGCGATGGCGGTCACCCTATCTGCGTTAGGTGTTAATGCGCTTGGCGTCAATTGTTCGCTTGGCCCGGCAGAACTGCTGCCAGTGGTGAAACGAATGCTTCCTTACACAGACCTTCCGATTGCGGTAAAGGCCAATGCCGGGCTTCCTGTGGATGGGAATTATACAGTGACGGCAAAAGAATTTGCAGAAATGGCGTCAGAATTTTTAAAAATTGGCGTCAGCGTGCTGGGCGGCTGCTGCGGAACTACGCCGGAATTTGTGCGGCAACTTTCTCAAATGGTAAAACAGGCTTCGTTCACCGCGCGTGCACCCATTGGTAAAGAATATATTTGTTCTTCTTCCGAAGTGCTCGACCGTGATGGAAACTATGAAATTTGTGATTTAGCAGACTATGCGGAGGAAAATGTTTTGGCGCAAATGATTGCCCAAAGGGACGGGGAATCAGTCCAAGAAGTTGCGTTTGATTTGATGGATGACGAGCCGGAGATTTTGCAGATTGATTTTGACCGTTGTGGCGTTTCAGAATGTGCGGATGCAAAGTGGCTGGTGCAAAATCTTTGTGGGGTTGTGCGGGTACCGTTCGCGTTGAAAGGAAGCAGTAGCGAAATCATTGCGGCAGCAGAGCGCGCTTATCATGGGGTGTGTCTTCGGAAATAGACCTAAGTGCCGGGGAAAAACAACAGTGAAGATATATTTTTTGGGCAGAAATAAAATATAGGAAAATGTCTTGACAAAAAATGGGCTTCGTGTTACAATAGGATAGTCGCCGCTGTGATGGAATTGGCAGACGTAGCGGACTCAAAATCCGCCGGTAGCGATACCGTGCCGGTTCGACTCCGGCCAGCGGCACCATGTCGGAGCAAGCAGCATATCGCTTGCTCCGATTTTTTTATTACAAAAGTAAGAGCCCGCGTATTTTGCTGCTTATCTTTTCCAATCAATCCTGCTGCGCGGGGCCTCCATTTGGGTTTGCGTATGCATTTAAAAGCTGCGGCCTGGGGTATTCCATCTGAATTATAACAAAGCCGATTGTTTTTGCAGTCGGCTTCTTTTTACAATCACAAACGGGAATCATTTTTTGCCCATTTGTTTTCTGATGAAGTAAGAATATGATATCAAATAGGGTTGGAATATAAAGGAAAGGAATTGAATGCGAAAATTAAGCGGAACATAAGCGTACCAAACAGTGGAAAGGAGAAAATATTATGACGGAAAAAGAAAAATCATATGCTGAAATGCTGTACCAGCCAGCGGATCCGGAGCTGTCAGCTGACCGGGACGAAACCGCCAAAAAGTTATATCACTACAACGCAATCAACCCGTTAAACAGAAAAGAACGCCAAGAAGCAATTCGTGAAATTTTTGGGAAAACCGGGGAAAATTGCATGGTAGAACAGCCTTTGTTCTGCACATATGGCTATAACACAAGTGTAGGCAATAATTTTTTTGCAAATGTTAATTGCAAATTTATGGACAGCGGAAAAATTGTGATTGGCGATTTTGTTTTTATCGCTCCAAACGTTTGTATTGTCACGGAGGAGCATGCCATGGACGTGAAACAGCGGAGGGAAGGGCTGGAGTACACGCATCCGGTACACATTGGCAACAACGTGTGGATCTGTACCGGAGCAATTATTCTTCCAGGGGTTACGATTGATGATAACTGTGTAATCGGTGCCGGCAGCGTGGTAACAAAAGATATTCCTTCGAACAGTTTAGCCGTTGGGAATCCATGCAGGGTGATTCGCACGTTGTCGCAGGATGGAGAATAAAATGGCTCTCACAGGCTTTTGCGGTGTTAACAGCTGATACCGCAAAGGCTTTTCTTTTTTCTAAACCTTTGTTATTGTCAAAGATTTTTAAAAAAATGTCTTGTAGTTTATAAAAAAAAATTATATAATAAGTAAGTTAAAATGTGTCAAGCGGAGGATGATATGGCAGAACAGTTGCGGCTTCAAAAATATATGGCATTATGCGGTGTGGCATCGCGCAGAGCTTCAGAGGAAATGATTTTGGCAGGGCGAGTCATTGTCAATCGTAAAACGGTTACGGAATTGGGCGTAAAAGTGAATCCGGACAAGGATGAAGTTTTAGTGGACGGGAAAAAATTAAAACCGAATTCCCAAAAGTATTATATCATGTTAAATAAGCCGGTTGGCTACATTTCTTCTGTAAAGGATCCATTTGAACGCAAGACAGTGATGGATCTTGTGCAAGATCTAGATGCACGCCTATATCCTGTCGGAAGGCTCGATTATGACAGCGAGGGACTTCTTTTTTTGACCAACGATGGGGATTTTGCCTATCATTTAACGCATCCCGGCAATGGCATTAAGAAAAAATATCAGGTAGTTGTCAGCGGCACTGTGGATAGGGAAACGGTTTGGAAATTGAGAAAAGGTGTGCTTGTTGACGGCAAAATGACAAGTCCGGCTCGGGTGGAGATTACAAAAAGCGGAGATAATACAACCGAACTTACGTTTATTATCTGCGAAGGGAGAAACCGGCAGATTCGCAAGATGTGCGAAAGCGTAGGGCATGAGGTGATAAAACTGCGCCGCGTTGCGGTTGAAAACGTTATGCTGGGACATCTGCCTAAGGGTAAGTGGCGCCATTTAACGCCGGGAGAATTGCAAATGTTGACA
>CASGBM010000036.1 GCA_949299615.1 uncultured Eubacteriales bacterium
GCCAATTATGACATTTTTCCTTGGACTTATTATACCACATATTCCCTCAAAAGTCAGCAATAATGCGGATTTTTATTTGTTCAGTAGACATTATTTATATTAAATTTTAAAATTTATGACAAAAACAATTTTATTTTGTCATATTTGTTCAAACTCTGACAAAACGAACAAAGGAAAAATTTTATCCTGAAAAAGTCAAAAAAATGATAAAAAACAGGCTAAAATTTCACCCCGAATTTATCCCCGGGAAGGTCTAAAAAGGGGTTTTCACCCTTTTTTATCCCCGGAAAATCGGTTTAAAATGAGTTAAATTCCGTCAAATTTTGTCAAAGACGACAGAGATTTTCGGGTATAGAAAAAACCCAGAAACCGCATGGTTGCTGGGTTTTTGAGTGTTTTTGATTGTGATTTTATCTCTTTGAGAACTGCGGAGCACGACGAGCAGCTTTGAGACCGTACTTCTTTCTTTCCTTCATTCTCGGGTCACGCGTTAAGTATCCGGCTTTTTTCAAAATCGGACGGTAATTTTCTGCATCTGCTTCTAAGAGTGCTCTTGCGATGCCGTGACGGATGGCTCCGGCCTGACCGGTGAAACCACCGCCGAGAACCGAAACAATGACATCAAACTTACCCTCTGTTTTGGTTGCCGTTAAAGGCTGTCTTACAATAACCTTCAATGTTTCCAAACCAAAATAATCGTCCATTGGTCTTTTATTTATCGTGATGTCACCCTTGCCCGGCACAAGACGGACTCTGGCGACAGAATGCTTTCTTCTTCCTGTTCCATAGAAAAATTCACTGCTTGCCATCTTCTCTCACTCCTCCTTATTTAATTTCCAGCGTCCAGGCTTCGGGTTTCTGCGCCGCATTGTTGTGTTCTGCTCCTGCGTATACACGCAGTCTGGTCAGCGATTTTGCACCAACCGTGTTGTGCGGAAGCATGCCCTTAACTGCTTTCATCATTGCAAATTCCGGTTTTTCTGCCATTAGCTTATTGTACTTTACTTCTTTTAAGCCACCGACATATCCGGTGTGTCTGTAATAAATTTTCTGATCCAGTTTCTTTCCCGTCAAAACAGCCTTTGATGCATTGATGATAATCACATGGTCGCCGCAGTCGCAGTGCGGAGTGAATTCCGGTTTATGTTTACCTCTTAAAATGGCAGCAGCCTGAGCTGCAACTCTGCCCAACGGTTTGCCGTCTGCATCTATGATATACCATTTTCTGTCCAATTCATGAGCTTTCGCCATAAATGTACTCATAAAATCTCTAACCTCCTGTTATATTTATCCTGAAAATGAATTTCCAAACATTCAAGAAGAAGCATCACAAAATTGAGCGCAAAAAATAATACCTCTTCTGGTAACAAGAGATATTATAAAACAGTTCTTGTATTTTGTCAAGTACTTTTTTTCATTTTTTAAAATAACTTTTACGAAGTTTTATTTCCTCGGTTTTTCTCCGTTTTTCTTTCATTTGCTCAAAAGTCATTTTCATTTTTTGCACAGCGCATAAATATCATTATGGATTTCTGCAATGGAACGTATGGTTTTCTCTTTCACACAGGATAAGATTTTCCAGCCGCAAACCTTTGCTATTTCCATCGCATTTTGATACGCCTGTTCCAAATACGCCGGATTGCGCTCATGAATATCCTTTTGCTGCCCGCCTGTAATTTTATTGGCCCGGTCTTTCATCAGCTTTCTGGCAAACTCGGGCGGCATATCCAAAAACACAACCAGATCCGGTTTCGGCAGTCCCAGTTTGTCATATTCCAAATCTGACAGCCAGCGGATAAAATCCGCTTTTCCCTCTTCTAATTTGGATGCTTGATGAACCAAATTGCTTGTCACATAACGGTCTGCCACAACAGTGCCGCCGTTTTCGTAAAACTTTCCCCATTTACGTTTATAGCTCGCATAGCGGTCAATGGCATAAAACACCGAAGCGGCATACGCATTCACGTCAGACGGGTTGCTGCCGAGATCGCCGGCTAAATACCGTTTTACCGGAACAGAAAAATCGCTCTCATAGTCTGGAAACGAAATCAAGCGGGTTTCCTCTCCCTCCTGCTCAAGCCTTTGCTGCAAAAGCTGAGCCTGTGTCGCTTTTCCGCTGGAATCCACACCTTCAATGACGATTAACTTTCCCATTTACCTCACCGCCTAAAAATTTTTCCCGAACCTCCTGCATTTTGCCGCAGCTCATTTTTCCTTCCGGGCATGGGCCCTTTACACAGCCGGGACCCGCATAGTAAAACAGGGTCGGAGCCACTTCCTTTACCAAAAGCAGCATTTTTTCCGCTAAGTCCCGTATTTCCCATTGCGCCCGATTACAGCAGCGCAGGCGGAAAAAATTCATGAGACTTCTTGCATTCATTGTCATAACCATCTTGGTCTCACAGGCGTTAGGCAGAACAAAACGGGCATCTTCTATCGCTTTCTTTTCAGCGCTTGCCTTTGCTTTTTTCTCCGGCATACCCTCTGCCAAGCAGGATTGATAATGCTTTTGAATCAAAATCTCCACCAACTCGTCATACGCCTGCTGATCTTCCTGCATGGACTGCAAAAAGCGCGCTTTTGCCTCCGGCACAGCCTCAATTTCCGGAGGAACGATAAAGGAAAACTGACCTTCTCTCACATACCTCTGCGACTTGACAGAAAAACTCGCAATTCTGTGGCGGGTGATCTGCGCGAGCAAACTGCGGCTCACTCCCTCGATGGCAAACGTAAATGAGGCATGCTCAACCGGGCTTTCGTGCCCCATATCCATCAACAAGTTTAAAAAGCGCTCAATACCATCGCGATCCAAACCATCTAAAATATCATCCACTCCTGCGTTAGAATAGCAAAGCTTTGCTGCCGCGGAAATCACCTTTTCCGGCTCGCCCGTATATTGAATCAGTTTTACATGAATCATCTCAAATCCCCCTATATTTTCATTTCCGCTCGTACACTCAAACGCCCGGAGCTGGAAAAACTCCGGGCATTTCTTTCATCTTTACTATCTTTTACGCTTCCAGCCGCGTTTCCACGTCGCGTTCCAGCTGATTTTTCAAGGCATCTAAACCGTCAAATTCTTTTCCGTCACGTATTTTGGTTAAAAATTCCACTTCCAGCGTTTGCCCGTATAGATCCCCGTCAAACCCTATGATATACGTCTCAATCCGTTCCGGTTCGCCTTCTCCGACCGTAAGCGCCGAACCGACGTTGGTAATGGATGGATACCGTTTCCCTCCAGCCAGCGTATTCGTTCCGTACACACCGGTTTTCGGCAGCAGAAGTCCGGGATCGGGAATCATATTTGCCGTTGGAAAACCCAGCTTTCTTCCCAGCATTTTATCTTTTACAACAACGTTGGATATTTTAAACGGATGACCAAGAAGCTCATTGGCTTTTTCAATTTCGCCCTCCGCGATTAATTCTCTTACTTTAGAACTGGAACAAACATAATCATCGAAATAAAGAGGTTCAATCATATAGACCGCAAAACCAAATTCCTGACCTAATTCACGCAAAAGTTTTACATCGCCTTTCGAGTCTTTTCCGTAGTGGTTGTGTCTGCCCACTACTGCAATCTTCATATTAAGCTTTTCTACCAAAATATCTCTCACAAAATCTTCTGGGGGTAAATCTTTAATCGAACTAAAATTTTCAAAAAACAGGACGTCTGCTTCGCAGTTTGCCAAAAGCTCCTGTTTGTACGCATTGTCCGCAATCAGTTTCAGTGTATTTTCGCCTTTGATCACATTGATCGGATGCTTGTCAAACGTGTAGATTACCGACGGTAAATTATGCTCCTTTGCAACCTTTGCGAGCATATCCATCAGCTTGCGGTGACCCATATGCAGGCCGTCAAAATTTCCGATTGCAACTGCTGTACCGTTTGCGGTGTCTACTTTTGAGTAATCATGCCAAACAGTGTTCATTTCGTTCTACCTCCCTAAAATAATTTTATATATAATTTATGAACTGCCAAAAAAAGTTTTTTCTATCTTGCACACTCTGGCGCCGCTCTCATCACAGATCACAGAAGCAAGGCACAAAAGATCTTTCTCATCATAAAAACGGAAATATTCCCCTTCTTTTGCGTCATCCATTCCGAGCTGGTTCGTTCTCAAACGAAGCCCGTTGCGAATCTTTTGTGCATTCTCCGGATGAAGTTTTACCGCAGGATAGGCCGAAAGCGCTTCGTCCACGGAAATGAGAAGGCGCTCAACACAATTTGCTTCCGCCGAAGTTAAGATTGTTTCCAACGAATACGATTGCTGTTGCGTATATATGCCGCTCCTCGTCCGGATCAGCTCCGCCATAGCTGCTCCACAGCCCAGTTTTTGTCCCAAGTCATGGCACAGTGAGCGGATATACGTTCCTTTAGAGCAATCAATCTTCATAGAAAACTGATGGGTTGCCCTGTCAAAATCAAAACATTGCAAACCAAAAATCGTCACTTCCCTTGCAGGACGTTCCACCTCTAAACCCTGCCTTGCAAGCTGATATAGTTTCTTTCCATCCATTTTAACTGCGGAATACATTGGCGGAACCTGCATCTGCCGCCCTAAAAAAGAATCCGCCGCTTTTTTGATGGTTTCTTCTGTCACATCAACCGGACAGGTCTTTAAAACTTTCCCTGTACAATCGTATGTGTCTGTCACCACGCCAAGCTTTACGCGCGCAGTATACGATTTTTCATCTGCTGACAAAAGATCGGACAGTTTTGTCGCTTTGCCGATCAGCACCGGAAGAACGCCCTCTGCGTCCGGATCGAGCGTACCGGTATGCCCCACTTGGCGCATTTTTAAAGCACGCCGAACAAATGATACCACATCATGCGAAGTCATTCCCCTCGGTTTATCAACAATCAAAATCCCCTGCACACAAACACCCCTGCACTGTCAGAGACGGACAATTTTTTCCACCCATTTTTTCTTATCTTTCATTATAACATAGAAATTTCGGAAAAGGAAGACCCATTCTATTTTTTTCTCTGAAAAGCATTGGCGCGTTCTTTCCAAACTGGGTCCACACGGTAAGAATCTCTGATTTTCTGTACGGTTTTATTGATAATAGAATCCAAAAGCTCGCATTCTTCTAAATATGCGGCCGTCTCTTTCGGAAATTTTGTATAACATTCTGCCAAGAGCCACGCATGCGCCATTTGCACATAATAATGCTCGCACACCGTTTGCTCCGCCCATTGGAAAATATCACCAATATATTCTGCTTTAACATAATAGCCGCGGAGCAGGACCAACCCTGCCCGGCGGATCCACGGCTGGTCGGAAGCAAGGTATTTGTGCACATTTGGCAAAAAATCCCGATCCCATTTTTTCAGCCGCCGCAAGCCGCTGCAAAAATAATCGCAGGTTGCCCAATTGTCTATATGCTGTACATATTCATCCGACATTTTGCAAAGTTCTTGCAAACTCACCGGTGCCGCACCAATTACAGCACCGCAAAGCACCGTTTCTTCAAAGCTTTTATCTTGGCACACATCCAAAAAACCGCGCCAGTTTCCCTGCGCAATCCGTTTGCCTAACGTACGCAGTTTCGGCATACGTACACCTAAAATACGCTCCGCACCCGGAATCAGTTTTTCCTGAAACTGCCGGTATTCTTCTTCTGATTCTTGCTGCAGATATTTTACCAGACGGCTGTATTGTTTCCCATCCCAATGATCCAGCGTAAAATCCTCCGGTTTCATGCCTTGCCCCTTCCTTTCAGCGCACCATTTCGCTCGTCTGGCCGTTTGTGTGCGCTTCAATCACTCGAATAATATCATGAAAGTCACAGGCGGTCATATCACCCGGTATGGTGTTCTTCAAGGCTGCCATGGCATTGCCAAACCGCACGGCTTCTTCTATGCCTCCATATTTTAGCAGCCCGAACAGTGCCCCTGCAACATATGCATCCCCGCTGCCGATCCGGTCAACAACCTCAATATCCCGATACGGCTCTTCTCCAAAATATTTTTTCAATACGCAGTCATAACACAAAGAAGTAAACGTATGCCGCGTCGGCGAAGTTGCCTGCCGCATGGTGCTGAAAATCACTTTTAGGTTGAGGTACTGCCCGCTGAAATTTTTATGGATTTCTTCCAGCGTGCCTTTCTGACGAAACATCCGTTTTAAGGTTTCCTCAGAAATAAACAGGATGTCAATAAACGGGAGAATCATCTGAATCGTTTCCCGCGCCGTATCTTCGTCCCACAGGCTGGCACGGTAATTGACATCAAAAGAAACCGCCGCGCCGCCCGATTTAAACTGTTTCATAATTTCTATGGTTTCCCGACGGATTTGCTCAGACAAAGCGAGCGTTATCCCGCTGACATGAAAAATATCCGTTTCCCCATACACGCGGTTTTCCAGTTCAGACATCTCAAAATGAGTAAAGGACGAATTTGCCCTGTCGTATACAACCGCAGGAACCCTTGGATATGCCCCGCTTTCAGAATAATATACACCCAACCGTTTGGCTGGCGAAGAATCATATACGATATAATCGTCACTGATTCCGCTGTACCGGATTTTATTCTTGATAAATTTCCCTATCTCATTATCCGGCAATTTGGTAATCATGCCGGTGCGCAGTCCCAGCTGCGATATCCCTGAGACCACGTTCAATTCTGAGCCTCCCGCTCTTTTCTCAAAGGTTTCGCTCTGTGAAATCCTTTCTTTCCCGACCGGAGATAATCTCAGCATCACCTCTCCAAAGCCAAGCGCCTTAAATTCTTTTTCTTCATGATTCCATTGTAACAATGTGCATTCCCTCCCATTTGAAATTCTATCCGTCAAACGGATAAAGCGCCATTTGGCGGTAGCTGCCCCGCCGCAAGATGAATGGACGCACCCGTTTGTCCGTATGTTCTTATTATACCCTTTTCCTGCTAAAAAAGCAATGCTTTGCACATCATGCAAAGCATTGCTTTTTTCTTGCACGCACTCACACGCCTTCTAAAAAGCTATACTGCGCCTCGTATAATTTATAATAATATCCTTGCTTTTCCATTAATTCTTCGTGTGTTCCGGATTCCATAACGCGTCCCTGATCAATATACATAATCCGGTCGGCATTTTTAATGGTGGAAAGCCGGTGTGCAATGATAAACGACGTGCGTCCCTTTAGCAGCTCATCCAGACCTTTTTGCAAAATGACCTCTGTTTTTGTGTCAATACTGGAGGTTGCCTCGTCCAAAATTAATATTTTAGGGTCTGCAAGGAGCGCCCGTGCAAACGAAATCAACTGCCGCTGCCCCACGCTCAGCCGGGAGCCGCGTTCATTTACCTCGGTGTAATAACCGTTTTCTAAAGATTCAATAAATTCATGCGCCGAAACCACCTGTGCCGCACGAACGACTTCCTCATCCGTTGCATCCAGTTTTCCGTAGCGGATATTGTCCATGACAGTGCCGGAAAATATAAAGGTATCCTGGAGCATCACGCCCATCTGTGCGCGCAGGCTGTGCAGAGTCACACCGCTGATGTCGACGCCGTCAATCCGTACTTTTCCGCTGTCCACGTCATAAAAACGGCTGAGCAAATTGATTACCGTTGTTTTCCCTGCCCCCGTCGGTCCCACCAAAGCAATGGTTTCTCCGGGATGCACAGCAAAATTAATATCTTGTAAAATTTTATGGCCTTCGTCATAGCTAAAATCTACATGCTGAAACTCCACTGCTCCGACAATCGGCGGCATAGCGACTGCACCTTCCCGATCGGTAATGCTCGGTTTGGTATCAATGGTTTCAAAAATCCGTTCCAAATATGCCATGACATTGATGATCATGTTATAAAAATTAGACAGGTTTAAAATTGGGCCCCAAAACATTCCTATATAGGCGGAAAATGCAACAATCGTCCCCACGGATATTGCGCCGGCCAGCATTTTTGGCACCGCATAAATATACAACAGAGCCAGTCCGATTGCGGACATAATTTCAATTGACGGCCAGATTACCGTATCATATTTTTTCGCGTGCATCCAGGAAGTTTTTACATCTTCGCATATGCGCTTAAAAATGTTTAGATTGCGCGCTTCACGGGTAAATGACTGCGTCACTTTCATGCCAATGATATTTTCATGAATATAGGCGTTCATGTTCGACTGCTTGGAACTTTGGATTTGCCATGCAACCCTCTGTTTTTTTAATATCAGCACTAAAACAATTACAAATACCGGCAGCGGGGCAAGACAAATCAGCGAAAGTTCCACATTCATACAAAACATAAACACCAAAATGACAAGCAGCGTGAACAAGTCCGTTATCATGTTGATTACGCCGTTAGATAAAAAATCGGATATAGAATTGACATAGTTTACAACCCTAACCAAAATTTTGCCATGCGGTCTGGAATCATAGTAGGAAAACGGCAGTTTTTGTATCTGTGTAAACAGGTCATAACGAATATCACGGATAATGTTTTGCCCGGTCACATTCATCAGGCGGGTTTTAATGCGCAGCGCAACCGCCCCGGCAATCGCAATCCCAACATACAGCAGCATATAGGCGCCGACTGGCAGTATGGTGTCTGCCGAAATGCCTTCGCCGGCATGTTCCGTTAAGATGTCAATACACATTTTAATTACCATCGGGCCCAGTGTCGTTAAAAGGCTGCCAGTCAAAATAACGGCTGTGGCAATGAAAATATATTTTTTATAGCGCATCATATACCCAAACAGCCGTTTTAAATGCGAAAAATTAAATTCGCTTTCCAACGCTTCGTCAATATCATACTTATTTCTTGCCATTTTTATCACCGCCTTGATTGAAATCACCGAGCTGATTTCGATACACATCGTAATAATACCCTTGTTTTTCCAACAATTCCTGGTGGGTGCCCTGTTCGACTAATCGGCCTTGATCCAGCACTAAAATTAAATCCGCATCTTTTACCGTAGAAATACGGTGGGCGATCAAAAATGTGGTTTTCCCGCTGAAATAAGAACGAAGCGTTTGATGGATGTGATGTTCTGTTTCCATGTCCACACTGGATGTGGTATCATCCAAAATTAAAATCGACGGTTTTTTCAAAAGTGCGCGCGCCAAAGCAATCCTTTGTTTCTGCCCGCCCGAAAGTCCTACGCCTCTTTCGCCTACAATGGTATCATATCCCTCTTCAAAACGCATGATAAAATCGTGTGCGTCCGCTATTTTTGCCACCTTTACAACTTCGTCAAAACTGACATCCGGCGCACCGTAGGCAATATTACCCTCTATGGTATCCGAAAAGAGGAAAACGTCCTGCATCGCCATGGAAATACTCTGCCTGAGTTTACGGATATTAACATTTCTAACGTCGATCCCGTCAATGGTCACGCTGCCGGATGATACATCGTAAAAACGGCAAATGAGGTTTACCAGCGAAGATTTTCCTGCTCCGGTCGCACCGATGATCGCAACGGTTTGACCCGCTTTTACAGAAAAGCTGACGTCATGCAACGCATCCTCATTTTCATATTTAAACGAAACATTCTGAAATTCCACATCACCTTTAAATGCGTCCTTATAGAGAATCCTTTTCTTTGTTTTAATCTTCGGATGCAAATAGAGAATTTCCTGTATTTTTGCCACGCTGGCATTTGTCCTCTGCACATCATTAATCAGCCATGCAAACATACGAACCGGCCCGCTGATCGTCCAAAGCAAGGAATTGATCACAAACAGTTCCCCCACTGTAATCATGCCGCAAAGCACAAAATAGCCTCCGCCAATAACCGTAATGACCGCAAGCGCAGAAGCCATAACGTCAAACCACGGCAAAAACCGGGAAGCAATATACGCAGACTCAATGTTGGCATTGCGAAAATCTTCATTTTTCTGATTAAATTTAAGCGTTTCAAAATTTTCCTTTGCAAAGGCTTTTACCACGCGGTTTCCGCTGATGTTTTCCTGCACGGTTGTATTTAAGTTTGAATTTTTCTGCCGGATCTTTTCAAATGTGGGACGAACAATTGCCGCCATTTTGACCATAGCAAGAAGTACAAACGGAGATATGGCAAGCAGCATCAGCGTCAGCTGCCAGCTAATAAAAAACATAATCCCAATTCCGCCGAAAAAAACAAGCAGCTGTTCTATCAGCGTATATCCCGCATAGGCAATAAAATACCGGATCATATCTACATCAGCCGTCAGCTTTGTCATAATACTTCCGGTCCGCGTTTTATCAAAATAATTAAAATCCATTTTAGAAAGCCTAAAATACATTTTTTGGCGAAGTTTCATCACCGTTGTCTGTGATACATCCTCTAAGATCATAGTGCTGATCCGTTTTGTCACAGCCCGAAAAATAACTAAAATCAGCAGCGCTGTGATCAGCGGTGCCAATTGCTTTATGTTCTGGTTTAAAACGACTTCATCCACCAGCTGTCCGCCAATCGTACTTTTAAACAGCACCACCGGAAGACTGATCACGCCCAGGATACATCCCAAAAGATACCGGTATTTGTCCTTGTGCATAATTTCCCAGATAAATCGCATATTCCATCCCCCCAGAAAGGAAAATTTTGATTGTTTAATTATTATACATGAATTTACCCAGAATGCAAGGCAGATTTTTTAGGAAATCAGATGGTTTTTCCGCCCAAAAGTTCCGGTGCAAAAACCTGATAGCACAGAGTATCAAATCATCGGTTTTTCTTCCAAATTCTTCTGATTTTGAAACCCCATCAAATTTTTCTTACATATATAAAAGGCATTCTCCCGAAAAAATAGATAAAATGCCTTTTCATGAAAATTTGTTTTATTTGGCTTTCATTAAATTTTTTATCTCCTCCCGTTCCGGCATAGACCGGATAGCACCTTTTCTGGTGGTGACAATGGACGCCGCCGCATTGGCAAAGTCCACCATGTGCATCAGCTCACAATGCTCCAGCTGCAACAAGCCTTTTTGCGAAATCGTGTATAGACAGCAGCCCATAAAAGTATCGCCCGCGCCGGTTGTGTCAATGACATTCACCGGATAAGCCGGACACATGCCGCTGTCGCTTCCATATCGAAAATAACAACCTCGTTCTCCCATCGTTGCAAGTACCAGCCGAATGTTTGGAAATTTTCCGCAAAGATGATCCACCGCGGTTTCCACGTTCTCCACATCCGTTGCCAGTTCCAGCTCGTTATCCGATATTTTCAAAACATCACACTGAGAAAATCCCCAGTCCATCGCTTCCTTTGCTTTTTTTATGTCTTTCCATAAAAGCGGCCGAAAGTTTGGATCAAAAGAAATTACTGCGCCGCTTTCCTTTGCCAGCTGCACCGCGTGCTTGGTTGCGCTTCTTGCCGGCTCATCCGTCATGGAGAGTGTGCCAAAATGAAAGATTTTTGTCTCCTGTATCCGCTTTGCGTCGACCTCTTCTGCACGCAGCATCAGGTCTGCACCGGGATTTCTGCAAAAGCTGAAGGAACGGTCTCCGTTTAAATCTAAATGAACAAAAGCAAGCGTTGTAAAAACGGATGCATCTAAAAGCATGGACTCTACATCAATTCCAACCGTTTCCAATGTTTTTTTCAGTTCTCTGCCAAAGGTATCATCACCGGCTTTTCCGATAAACGTTGTCTTTGCGCCCAGTTTTGCCGCCATGGCAAGCACATTGCACGGCGCGCCGCCCGGGTTTACTTCAAGCAAGTCATTTCCCTGCTCACTTTTTCCGTGAGGTGTAAAATCAATCAGCACTTCCCCCAGCGCTGTCAGGTCAAATTTCTTTTTGTCCATTTTCACCGCTCCTTTTTCTACTGTCCACCAAAATCATCCGTTCTTCTCACACCTTTTACAGTCAAAACCGCAAAGCCATAGTGCTCTGAAAAAATCTCGTTTTAATTGTACAGAAAAATTTTTCCTGTGTCAAGTGGATTGCCAGCTTTACAGCAGCTCACAAAAAGGCAGCGGGACCCCGTTTTCCGTAATCTCAAACTTATGGGTTTTTACATTGGCAGAAAGTTTTGCACAAGATTCCCCTTTTCTGCGAACAATCACCAGTTGATTTCCTGCCGTAGCAACTGCCATTTCCCCGGAAAATGCCGGACAGCGGTTGCGAAACCGCATTAATTCAAGCAACGCTTTTACAACTGGTCTTTTTGTTTCCTTTTCTATTTCTTTTTCTGTGTAGCTGTGCCGGTTAATGCTGCGCCCCTCTTTTGTCCGCTCTAAAAGGTCAATGTCATTTTCCCCGGCGAGCAGTCCCACGTAATACACCTGCGGTATCCCCGGTGCAAAAAACTGAATGGCGCGCGCCAGAAGATAGGCTTGATCATCATTGACCAAGGCAGAATAATAGGTGCAGTTAATTTGATACACATCTAGATTTTGATATTCTGCAGAACTATACACTTTTTTAACATTTGCCCCTTTTTGATATAAAGCCTCCTGCGTTTCTTCTATTTCCTGCTGTGATAGTAAATCTTTCGCGTCTACAACCCCAATTCCGTCATGTGTGTCCAGTGTGGTAAATTGTTTGCGCGGGCAAATAGTAAGCCAATGAGCCAGCCGCTCTGCATTTCCGGAGTAGAGAGCATGAAGCACCAGCATCGGCAGGGCAAAATCATACACCCAATACCCGCGTTCTGCTATTTTTTGCTGGATACTGTAATGCTCATGAATTTCCGGCAGCACCTCCACGCCATAAGGTTTGACAACATCGGCAATCCAGGATAACAAGTCCCAAATTTCCGGTTCCACAAAAAAACAGCTGCTGTCCGGCTTTTTAATCGCATAGGCAAAAGCGTCCAAACGGAGAATAGAAGCTCCTTTTTCGCACAGCTCACACAATGTGCTCCGAAAAAAATCTTTTGTCACTGGCTTTGTCACATCAAGATCCACCTGTTCTTCGCTGAAGGTGCACCAAAGTTTTTCCTCGCTCCCATCTGCAAATCGTACCAAAATATACGGGTCCTTTGGCTTTCTTTTATAAATCTTTTCCGCTTGCTTACTGGTTGGTTCGCCATTTTGCCAAAAATTTTGATACCGGATAAAAAAATCCCGGTAAACAGAATCCTCTTTTTTTTCCTGAAAATCTTTAAAGTAAGAAGATTGCCTTGAAATATGGTTCACCATAAAGTCAAACATCAGCGAAAAGTCTTTGGCAAGCTGTTTTATATCGTCAAAACTGCCCAGCTTTTGATCCACTTGATCATAGCAGATCGGCGCAAACCCCCGATCAGCCGATGACGGAAAAAACGGTAAAATATGAACGCTTCCGACAGCGCCGGTAAAATATTTTGTTAAGACCTCGTATAATTTTGATAGATTCCCCCCTAAACTATCCCCGTAGGTAATCAGCATAATTTCATTTTTTACTTTCATTTTTCCATAGCCTTTCTGCCTGCGTTTTCCCTTAAATTGTTTTATGCAGACGGGTAAAACAAGGGTGAAAACATTTTTTTCTAAAACTCCTTTTCCTATTTTATCGTTTTTTGTATTTCAGCAAAATTTACATAAAAAAAGGAAAACGGAAAATACTATGAGCAAAGGAAAGGAGAATGTTTATGCTGATAGCTTTTGTCAGAACGATCATATTATACATATTGGTCGTTGCGGCGCTTCGGTTAATGGGCAAGCGCCAAATCGGTCAATTGCAGCCATCGGAGCTGGTTGTTGCCATGATGATTTCAGAACTGGCTTCCATTCCAATGGAAAATGTCGGCACACCGCTTGCAAATGGCGTGATACCCATTTTGACTTTAATCATTGCGGAGGCCGCCTTCTCCTTTTTTACCCTAAAAAGCAGAAAAGTGCGAAAAATTATATCCGGATCTCCAACTGTACTGATTGCAAAGGGAAAAGTGCTGGAAAAAGAAATGGAACGTCTGCGCTTTAACATTGAT
This sequence comes from uncultured Eubacteriales bacterium, assembly GCA_949299615.1. Classification (GTDB taxonomy): domain Bacteria; phylum Bacillota; class Clostridia; order UBA1381; family UBA9506; genus RGIG1666. Next base: position 13,817 of record CASGBM010000036.1, read on the forward strand.
GATTTAATGGAAGAGCTCCGCACAAACGGGTATTCCAATTTAATGGATGTGGAATACGCCATTATAGAAACCAACGGGATGCTCAGCATTATTCCCAAATCCAACAAAAGACCGCTTACCCCGTCTGACCTATCCCTTAGCACAGAATATGAAGGACTGCCGTTTTTATTGATTGCCGACGGCGTAATCAATCAAATGGCTATGGAAAGCGCAAATTTGACTCAAGATTGGATTTTAGAGAAGCTGAAAGCTTTTGAGATTACGGATATAAAAGATGTTTTTATCGCTTATTTGGACACTGCGGGTAATTTGTTTGTACAGAAAAAATATAAAAAACCTAAAAAAAAGAACACAAAATAAAATCTGCACTTCCTTTCAGAATGCAGGTAAACCGCACAATATGTGCCAAGGGAGAGAAAAATGAAAACGTTTATCGGCGCGATGGCCGCTTTGCTGGTCATAATCATAGGAATCCAAATTTATATTGACGTTTTAGATGATACCGTCAGTACCATGGAAGAAAGTATAGAGGAAATCATTTCCGCCGCTGGGGAAAATGATTGGGAAAACTGTCAAAAGGCGCTGGAGCATTTTCAATTGCACTGGAAGGACGCAAAAAAATGGTTTGCTGTTTTTATTCATCATGATGAAATGGATCTCATTCATGAGGCGCTGTATGAAATTGAAATTTATATTCAATATCAAGACCGGGTTCAGACTTGCGCTAAAGCTAATGTTTTAAAAATTCTTTTGGAACACATCCCGGAAAATGAGCGCCTCACGTTAGAAAATGTTTTATAGGAATCTTCCGTTTTCCGTCTTTTTTTGCATAATTGCATATTAAATTAATCGCATTTTATTTTTTGGGGCATATAATAATTATATACCGGCTTTCGGCATGCCCGCGGCCGTTCATATAGATCCGGGGAGCGGCTTTTCCGCTCCCCTAAGATTGCCGCAAAACTCAACACGATTACCATAAATATATATTTTCAATACATTATCCATAAGCAAATAGATTAGCCCGCAGGGACCGGTACCCATACAGGTTCTGCCCCGTGGGTGCGCTCCGTTTTCATACCTGTTGCAGATGGGGGGAGGCGCCAGCGGTGCGTCGAGGCGCCGCACCCTACGAAAGAAGTGCAAAAGGAAAAGGTATTTGCAAAGCCATATCCATGAAAATAATAAAAAATATATATCAAACTCATGGGAGGGCGAAGAGGTTTCCGTTTTTTCAGCGCGTCTGCTTTATCGGCACGCTTCGGAACGCGGCTTTTCCGCTCCACCAGACGCCGTACGAGCCGGCTTTTAATCTAGATTTATTCCGGAGGTTTTTTATGACTAATATCAATTGTTCTAAAAACTGTGTCTATCAGCAGGACGGAAAGTGCTGCTATGACAATGTGATGCTTCAAACAACATGGATCATGAACGGCTTTGAAACCAACTGTGCCTATCAATTAACTGCCGAACAAGCAAAAGAACAGGGAATCGATCCCGTAAATTTCTTTTAGCACAGCCGCCGCACATACTGCATAAATCCCTTTGCGCGCACAGCGGCGCGCCGCAGCGCAAGCAGGTATTTACACCTGCTTTATTTTTATATCCGCAATAGCTGCATACCATTATTTTCGTCTCCTAAAATAAACTAAGCCCAAAAGCTAAAAGGCAACCCACTCCAAACGCCAGAACAAAACTTCCCAGCCAAATTGCTATGGCCTCTCCCTTTGTCCGTTCCTTAAAAATCATAAAAACCGAAGCAATGCAAGGAACAAATAACGTCAGCGTCACCACGGCAACCAAAGTCTGACCCCGGTCGAGCACCAGAGAATGGATGCCTGCCGCCCCAAAATCACGGCGTACCATTCCCATAATAAAGGCCATTGCGGCTTCTTTTGGAAGGCGCAGACCGCCCGTTACCAAAGGAGACAAGCATTGAATAAACCAATTTAAAATTCCGCTCACCTCCAGTACGGTAATGGCAATTCCGCCAAACGCAAACACAGGCACTGCTTCTTTTAAAAACTGTTTTGTTTTTAGCACAACTTTGCGCAGTACATTCACAGGTCTGGGTACGCGCAGTCTGGGCAAATCAATGAAAAGTCCGCTCGACTCTCCTTTCATGCAGTGATCCATGGCTTTTCCAACCAGGCAAAAAACAGCCAGTATAATCCCTATATAAAAAACGGTGTATGCAAGCCCCAAGCGGCTGACACTGCCTAGTATAATGCCAAACTGTGCAGAACAGGGGATTGTCAGCCCCAAAAGCGCTGTTGCAATCACTCGCTCCCGTCTGCTCCCTAACAGCCGTGTGCTTACGGTTGCCGCAGTGACACAGCCAAACCCCAAAAGCAGCGGAATGACCGCCCTGCCGTTGAGTCCGATTTTATTTAAAAACCGGTCTAAAAGAACGGCAATCCGAGGCAGATAGCCGGAATCTTCCAAAATGGACAGCACAAAATAAAAACCGGCAACCAGTGGCAAAAGCAGTCCCAAAATATACGTTGGCACCATTGTCAGCAAACCGTAGTCACCGATGAGCAGCTGCCCGAGTCCTGAGCCCGGATCGCAAAAGCGTCCGACCGCTGAAACAATAAACGGCTCATAAAATTGCTTCATTAAAACGCCTTCGGTAAAGCCCACGAATTTTTGTGCAACGAGGATTCCCAAAAATAAAAATACAGCTCCCAGCACAGCTGCCAAAATCGGATACCCCGTGGCAGGGCGCGTCAAAATATCCGCTAACTTTTCAGAAAATCCCGTTGTCCGTTCTTCTTTTATTAATACCTCTTTTGCCATTTGGTTAACTCTTTTTCTTCGCGCAAGATAACTTGCATCCCGCATGCCGCATGGCTTTTGCTGATACTTTAGCCGTACAAAATCATCCTCTTCTAAGAGCAGAACCGCTTCTTGAAAATTTCCGCACACCAAAAGCGGTTTTTCCAGCATTGCTGCAATCTCTTTGGTTTTATGACCTGTGCATGCCTGTGCAATATTTTCGCGCACCAGTTTTAAATTCCGCCCGGCAGCAGCGGCAGTTGCAATGACCGGCACGCCCAAAAGCTCTGACAGCCTGTCCGTCCGGATATGCACATGATTTTTTTCCGCCTCATCCATCATATTCACACAGACCAAAACCCGTTTTCCCATATCAATTAGCTGCTGGGTTAAAAAAAGATCTCTGCCAAGGTGCATGGCATCCACCACATTGATCACTATATCACTTTTTAAAATCATTTCTTTTGCGACCCGCTCTTCCTCATTAAAAGAAGATACGCCGTATATGCCGGGCGTATCACAAATGCTGTAATTGCGGTACCTACCACAGCTTACATCAACTGTCGTTCCCGGAAAATTGGAAACTTCTACATAAATTCCCGTTAAGCTTTGAAAAAAAACAGATTTCCCCACATTAGGATTTCCGGCCAGCACTACTGTTTCCAATTACTGCACCGCCTTTCGATCTTTTTTCTCGTTAGGTATTACTTCAATCTTCCCTGCCAGTTTTCTGCCGATTGCAATTTCTCCATAACCATCGCTGACTACAAGCGGACCGTTTTTCATGACTTTGCAGCAAAGCAATTCCGCTCCCTCGTAAATCCCCAGGCGCAGTGCCTGCGGACGGATATTGGAATCTTCAACGCCAATCACGGTAAACCCGTTGCCCGCTGCTAAATCCTTTAGCGTCATGCCGCTCTCCCCCTTTGCTTGTCTTATTTCAATATATGAGACAAGCTATCTTTTTATGACATTTGGATGTACAATATCCATATAATGTCTACTGAACAAATGGTTTTGCGAAACCATTTGTGTGAAATTTACAATTTCACACCTAAAAACAGCATTAAAATGCTATTTTTAGGTTCAC
>CASGBM010000037.1 GCA_949299615.1 uncultured Eubacteriales bacterium
CGGTAAGGTTCTTTTTACAATTTTTTTATCATGGTTTCAAAAACTGTTAGAAATTTATATTGTTTCGGAAATGGCTATTATTCAGTAGGCATTATATAGGCGATTATTTTCATTATTAGTCAATTTTTTAAGTAACCGTATAAAAAGTACTTTAAGAGACTTTTATGAATGAATTTTACAATGTTGTTCTCACTATAATTACACACTCAAAATGAAAAATTTACAACTGGCGCAAAAAAATCTTAAGATAAACTTGATTTTATTCAGTGCAATGAATATAATATATGTTATTAAAATACTTGCCATACAGGAGAATATCACAATGAGATGGTTTCAAATTGATTTAATGGAACTCCTTAAAATTATTTTGCTTGGTAAAGAATCGCTGATACCGCCGAGAAAACATTATTCCCGACGTTTAAACGAATATGTGATATATGTAATCGTCAGTGGAAAGCTCGACCTGATTGTAAACGGCAAAATACAGACCATGGAAATGGGCGATGTCTGCCTATTTGCCGAAGGGGATGTTCAGGAATCAAAAGAAAGCAGCTTTTGCGAATATTATTACATCCATTTTAAGTCGGACAATATCCAGGAATATCACACTCCCGAAGAAGAATACCGCGAATGTCTCAACAAAAAGTATATTCAATGTATGAAAGCGGATGTATTCAGCACAAGCTGCTACAGCTATATGCAGGTTCTGATAAAGGGGCGGACACATATCGACGACGATGCTGTTTATAGCGAAATTACGCACATCTTACAGCATAATATTCTAAACTCCGAACATGGCATTGCGGAGCGTAGATTTGAAACATCCGCCTCTGTCATGAATATTTTATTTAAGGTGGAAAAAACCTGTTTAACCAAAGCCAGCCATAAAAAGAAAAATAATTTTAAAGAATATGAAATTGCCAAAAAAATAGCCGAATACATCGGAAAAAACTATAATACTTCTATATGCGGCACTGATATTGAAAAAAACTTTTATCTTTCCTATGATTACGCAAATCGGGTATTTAACAAAATGATGGGCTGCAGCATTATGAAGTATCGGAATAATGTCAGGATTCAAAACGCAAAAATGAAATTGCGCACAACAAATTTGTCAATCATAGAAATTGCGATGGAAGTGGGATTTGATAATATGCATTATTTCAGCCGTCTGTTCAAAATGATAGAAGGACTTTCTCCGACGGAGTACAGAAAAAAATTTGAAAAATCTTTTGAATGAAATATATAAAATTCCGATTTCATACAAAATAACGGCTTTCAGGGTACTTTAACCTGAAAGCCGTTATCTTTATTTTTACCAGTCTGAACAGCGACCAGATTCACAAGGATTAAACCTCAAAAACGCCGACGGTGTCTGCAAAATACAAAGCGTCGTACAGTACTAAATCCTGATCGTTTGCCCACGGATCAAAGTAATCACCCTGTTCACTATTCACCATGCGGGGATACATATGCGCCGCAGAGCCGCGCCCGTCGTCGCCAATCAGACACATACAATTGCGGATACATTCTTCTGCTCTGTTGATCCATTCTTTTTCCCCACTCAAACGCCCGTACGCAAGATAAGCCCTTGCAGTGAGTACGCTCAAATGATGCGGCAAGGTGTCGCCCATCAGCATTCTTTTACCAAACCAATATCCGTCCCAATAGCGGAGTGCGATTTCATTGAGATAGCAATCGGGCTGCATACCGGAAAAGCGTTTTAAACATTCCATGTGCATTTTTGCTTCTCTTACATACCGTTCTTTGTTTTCGCACAGCAATCCCATCTCGGATATATGGGTTACCGCAGGCGTAACGATTGTCTGCTCGTATATACACTCGTGCGGCGGATAGGATGTGCCAATGGATATAATGGTATCAACATGTTTACTAAAAAATTGCAGTAATTGTTTTAAATCATCCGTTCTGCCTGCCATACGAAAAGCGCGTATCACCTTTCCGATTGCAAGACCGTTTGCATAACACTTCTCGCCGCCGATACTGTAATATTTTTCTGCAAGCTTCATAATATGATTTAAGTACGTTTCATCATGCGTAACAAAATACATTTCACAGAATAGCAGCATCACGCCGGGCGCATTATAAAGCCGCAAAAACTCACTGTTTTTGCCTATATTGTTAAACACCTCGCCGGTTGTTTCCTCATAAAATTCACGAAACACGAAATCAAAATAGAGGTCGATTGCCTTGCGCACCTTTGGATGTTGTTTGACCTGCAAATACTTCATCAACAGCATCGCAATATTCATCCTTTCGCGGCAGGCATTATGGTCGGAGTTCTTATAATCAAAGTATACGCTGTCTATTTCGTTGTCATAAATCAAAAACGCGCCGTACAAAGGGCTTTCGGGGTCAAGACATTGCTGATGATCCACAATAAAATTCACTCTTTTTTCCAGCAAATCCTTGAAATTTGTCTTTACTATAAAATTAACCCAAGTGCTGGTTTCTCCACTTTTAATAATGAATTTGTGCTCGCCGATATGAGTGGGAATATATTTCACACAATATCCTTTGTCTGTTTCTGTCACAGCAATGGACACGCCGTCTATCGTAACGATTGGCTTTTTGCCCGTCGAAGAATTTATGGTAAACTTTATTTCCTCGTTTTCAAAAACAGTATAGTGCGCCGCTTTGATTTCAATATAAGACGCGAAGTTGTTTATTTTTGCAAAGAAATCTTCGGTATCCTTATGCCAGAAAATAACCCACTCTATTTCGTATTCATCGCCACTTTTCAGCAATACGCTCTCCGGCTCCAGAATGAATATCCCTCTGAAATTCCCCTCGCAGCCTTGCACGGAATAGCTGTCAAGCGCCCCTTTTGTGAGAATGAGTCCTAAATTGATATCTGAGTAGCCCATTTTCAACGCGTTTACCCATGCAACATTGTGCCCGCACCAAATATGGGTATTGCAATGGTGTATCATACATTCGTCGGCGCCGGCATATCGGTCGTTAAACGGCGTTTCTATGCCCAGATTATCCCTGTTGATACAAACAACGGTATCGCTGATATTTTTTATCTTATAATTTTCAACAAAATTGCCATCACTATTAAAGAATCTCGTCACCGTTACCGCCAAGTTGTCGCCGCTATACTCTGCAACGCAATTCGCTTCCGTGATTTTTACCGAGCAGGTCTCCATTTTTCTGCCGTCAAGCTCACCAAATTTTTTATTGCCAAGATCATAATCGCACTTATGGATTCTCCCCCAGCAACCTTTATCGGAACACCAATTCATTTTATGTTGGTCGCTGTTATTTTCCATCAATGTGATAAAACCCGACTGCGCATCGATTTGTATGGTAAAATCTTGATTGGTCATTTGTTTGATATCCACACTTTTCCATCCCTTTCTGGTGATAATAAACCCGTAATAGCATTTTGAAAAGTCCATTCGCTGATTACCGGCAGATTTTTATGTTCTGAGCGATATGCTTTTGCAGCTTCCTTCGCCGCTTCTGCTATCAATTCCGCAGGGTAATCCTGCAAATGTTCTATATCAATAATGTTATATATAATGTCAACGATGAGTTTGACGGCATCTCGGCACCCATTCAGATAATTCTCTACTCGTTTTTTTCCAAACGCCTCCGCACCATATGGCTCGTATGCGTGGGATGCAACAATCCCATCCAAATTCATTGCTGATACTTTTTCAAGTGTTTTTATATATGCTGCAAAATCCTTTATATTCGTGCCGTATGCCCCAATGCCAAATAACTGCAATCCATCAAACGAAACCAAGATATTATTTTTTATATCATAAATCCCTACGGATTCGTCCGTATGCCCACCGAGCGCGACAATCCTGTATCTGTCCAAATACAATTCGCCGTCAGTAAGACGATATCTGTTTTTTACGCCTGGCACTTCCTCCGCGCCGTAGCTTGCCGTCTGCGCGAACGGAAAAACTTCACACAGCCTTCTAAAGCCGCCATAGTGGTCATCATGCAAATGGGAGCATATCAGACACTCAGGAACAAAACAAAGTGCTTTGACCGCCGGTATAATGCAGTTATCCGCATCAGCTACGGTCGATCCCGAATCCGCAAGTATCCATCTGCCACTGTTGTGAAACGCGAATACACTTGTATATCCGTCCCCGCACGTAAAGTCCAACTTGTATATATCCTCCGCAACACATCTGAAAAGCAATTTCATTCTCCTCGCACTTTCAATATATACCATAGAAACAAACTGCCGTCAAGGACAAAATTTTCCATCACAGTGGCGGCAGTTTTCATTTCATATCAGTATTTAATTTGATAATTCACGCCAGAAATCCCTGGCTTCACACCTCTTGCGATTGCCGCCTCGTTTTCAAAATGGCAAAGCTGCCATTTGTTTTTTGCAGTAATGTTTTTGTCACTGAGTGTAGTCTCAAGCGCAGTATTTGTGCCCACAGGTAAAGCAACTACACAAATAAATCCATCATCCGAAACCTGACAAGGACAGTAGTGCAAAGTAGTCGCGTAGCACTCTAAAGCAACCCCGGTAGGCACATAAAACGCCGTAAACTTTGATGCGTCAATGGTATTGTCAACAATATCCCAAATATGCCCCAACAACAAAACAAACGGTGTTACGGCAATATTTATCTCACACGATGTATGCCACTCTGTTGCATTCAGAAAAGAACTGTGCCCCCAGCAACAACCGATTTCCGTTGACAATGTGCCGAAAATTTCATTTTCTATCACGCCCGCGCCGTCGAGGCTCTCAAATTCCTCCATACTCGGGCGATAGCACACATTTTCGGGGATTTCAAGCTGCTTCCCGGCACTCACAAAGTCAGCAGTATCAAGATTGGTAATAACTCTTCCATAAGTCCTGAACGCATCGTCAAGCACCGAATAAAATTTGATATCCGGGTTTTTCTCTTTTAAAATTTTAAGCATTGTCATATCTCCTAAATTTATTTTCCACCCGCACCAAGAAGCGCAATTTTCTCCAAAGCAAAATCCTTTATGCTCTCTGAAACCTTTGCCATTGAAACGTCAAGTGGAGTGGCCAGAGGGTCAATGGCGTGAAAGCCTTCCACAAAGGCATAACAGATGTCCGTACCAAAGTTGATTTTTCTGATACCGGCCTCTATGGAAGCCTTTATCTGTTCATTCGGGACACCCGAACCACCGTGCAGCACCAAATGTGCGTCCACTGCACTGTGAATCTCCGCAATCCTGTCGATTGCCAAAGCGGGCGCCTGCACATATTTTCCGTGGGCAGTACCCACCATAACAGCAAGCGCGTCAACACCGGTTTCCTTTACATATCGAACAGCATCCTCCGTTTCGGTATATGCCGCCCAATTTTCATCCTTTGTTGAACCGATGTGCCCCAGTTCTCCTTCAACGGAAACACCCGCCGCCTTTGCCAATGCAACAGCCGATGCCGTTGCCTTAATATTATCATCAAGCGCAAGCGTGGAGGCGTCAATCATAATGCCTGTAGCACCGTAACGCATCGCACGGATACACTCGGGAATCCCCGCGCCGTGGTCTAAATGGAATGCAACCGGAAATTTTACGCTGTCCATCATATCACAAATGACAGGCGCTAGCATTCTGCCCGTATCCGTATTAAACAGGCGGCTGTACATTTGAATAATAACGGGCGCATTTGTCTCTTTTGCAGCATTCATACATCCCATCAGCGTTTCCAGATTGTACACACAGAATGCAGGAACCGCAAATTTTTTCTCCTCCGCCAAATCGAGTATTTCTTTTACTGTATAACGCATCTTTTACCTCCAATTACACCGTTTCAAACTTAATGTTGGAAACATATTTGCAAAATTCTTTTATTTCATTTGTAAAACTGCCCTCAATTTCGGAAACATGATGAATATACGGTCCTTCTATCAGCTTGCGCTCCCATGCATCGAGGTTATCAAACCGCGCCCACAGATACGTTCCGTTTGTATACGGTCCTTCGGTACTGTCGCACTCCCCGGCAATAACGGAATACTTTCCGTGATCCTGGTCAATGCGCGCAACCGTATAATGAGAGCTTTTAGCCTCAAAATTCTCGCGCATATTCATGCACTTGCAGGGCTTATCGCTGCGGTGCACAGAGTATGCAAACTGCCCGCAATGCCACAAAAGCTCCGCATTTTCCTTCTCAGGATGGCGAATTGTAAACTCACCAAACAGCGGCGGTTTTTCACCCAGTGCCAAAGATTTCAGCATCACCTGCGTCATCGCGGCGTGCGTGTCTCCCTCGCAGCTGATAATATACCCCTCGTCCGCCAAAATGCCGTAAGCGGTACAAGGCATTGCGCCAACCAGCAACTGAAGCGCAGACCAACATTCCGCAGATATGGCATCCAACTTAAATTCTTCAAACAAATCCTTGAACATCAGCGCAAATGCATATTGCTTTTCTGCAAGTTCATCTGACGTCTTGTCCATTTCATACATGGAACGGAGCTTCTTTGCCCCCTCTTTCAGTTCCTCAACACGCTCTTTTAAAAGCGTGTTGTATTTATCCTGAAATACCGCAAGGTTAATGGGTACCATATGAATATCAAATTCCTCCATAAGCTGCCCTTCATTGCTGATAACCGAACAGAACGGGCGGGGACGAAGCCCAATTTGTCCGATTCTCATACCCTTGAAATTTCTGACCGCGCAAGCCACCCTTGCGAAGCTGTCTAAGCCTTTGGCAAGTTTTTCTGCTTCTACCGGGCAATTTTCAATATAGGTAAACGGGACATTCATTCTCATTAGCTGACGACTGATTCCAAAAAGCCCGCACTGCGAATCGGTATAACGCATGCCATCTTTCTCGTCCGGCGCGGGGTCCTGCGGTCCCCACAAAAGAACGGGTTTTCCAAACTTTCTGGCAAGTTCACCGGCGGCTTCTTCGTTTCCGAAGTTTGCGGCAATCAGAAAAACAGCGTCCACGTTGTTTTTTCTAAAATGCTCCGCAACCTTATCCACGTCATCGCACGACCATAAAACCTCAACGTCAATCACGCCCTTTAAATCCACAAAGGATACGCGTTCGGTTGTATAGTGTTCTTTGATATAGTTTACCGTATTTCTGCCTCGTTCCTCTGCGATTTCCCAGTTAAACTGTCCTGGCCGCGGTGTGCAATCGCGCCTAAGCGGCACCAAACCTATTTTTACATTATAGTTAAGCATAGCATCTCCTATCCTTATCAAAGCATTATGCCGCTTTGATAATGTTCTACTCGTCTGTCAATTTCCGAATAATCAATTTCTCCCGTTTTAAGGAATTTTTTCAAAATATCAAGCGTTGGTATCCCCGAACGCCCGCCGGGACGCGTACACTTAATTGCAGAAACCCCGGTTGCAAAACGCGCACATTCCTCTACATCATAACCACATAGATACGCATAGTCAAACGCACCGTGAAAAACGTCTCCCGCACCGGTTGTGTCAACAACATCCACCTTGATTGCGGGAATTTCAAAATATGTATCCGCAGATACGCCGCGACAGCCTTTTTCGCCAAAAGTAAAAATGACAATTTCACAGCCCTCATTGCGGAGGATATTCATATTTTTTTCATACGCATCACGGACGTATCCGTTTGCTTCACACATAGTATCGTAATACATTTCCGAACCGATAAAAATATCAAAATGCCTGTAATTTTCAAACACAAAAGGCTTATAATACGGTGCATCAATACTTACCTTGCCGCCTGCCTCGTGCATATATTCGCAAGCCTTGATAACGGCATGCGTAATATAGCCGGTGTGCAGCATCTTTGCAGATTTGATATAGTCCTCGTCCATATATGTATCGTTCAGATCTTCAAAGTCACCGTGCCCCACAATAAATTCCTTACCGTTTACCCCACGTTCGGACAAGCAAACGCTGAAGTTACTTTTTTTACCGCTGTGCACAACCATCCGTGATACATCTACATTGTTATATACAAGGTCGGACATAGATAGTTTGCCAAATAAATCATCGCCCACAGAACCAATCAGCGACACTTTCATTCCCAGTCTTGCTGCCGCTACTAACGCAGTAGCGACATTTCCGCCGCCTTGAAAACAACGGCCATGCATAGGACAATTTGTGTTTGATTCGGGCAGTTTATCGATCTCAACAACCAAGTCCAAAAACGGATCCCCGATGCCCAATATGTCAATCGTTTTATTGTTCATCATGCCCTCCTATGGAATCATCGAAAGGAATTTAATATCGTAGTATTCTTCCAGCGAATACTTGGATTTATCACATCCCACGCCGGACTGCTTGGAGCCGGAATGAGGAGAAAACTCGCTCCCGATACCGCCGTTTACAAAGATTTCACCGGCTTTTACTCCCTCAAAATATGCGCTCATTTCCTTTGCATTGTGCCCAAAGAAATACGCCGAAAGCCCGAATATGGTATCGTTGGACTTCTCTATTGCCTCTTCCAGCGTGGAAAACGGCTGCAGCGGTATAATCGGACCGAATATTTCCTCTTTTGAAACCCGCATACTGTCGTTCACGTCAACCAGCAAAGCGGGGGTAATGTAATTTCCCTTTTCAAAGCCCGGCGGAATTTCGCCTCCCATAACAAGCTTTGCCCCGCCGTCTGTCGCATCCTTTATCAAATCAAGCATACGGCCGCGCGCTTCACGGTTGATAACAGGTCCCATAATATACCCCTCGTCCCTGCCCTTGCCGAGCTTCACCTTTTTAAGCTCATCGGCAATCTTTCCGCACATCACATCATAAATGCTCTCGTGAATATAAATCCGGTTGTAATTTACACAGGTCTGTCCTGCAAAGCCAACCTTCTTTGCGACAATATTTGCGGCAGTCTCGTCCAAATCAGCATCCGGCATAACTACAACGGGCGCGTTTCCGCCAAGCTCGAGAGAAAACTTTTTCATCGAAGTCGATGCTTGCTGCATCAATTTGATTCCTGTTTCATACGAGCCAATCAGACTGATAAGCCGGGGGATTTTGCTTTCATTCAGTGTTTTTGCAACCTCGCCGGACGGTCCCGCCAATATGTTCATAACGCCTGCCGGGAAGCCGATTTTTTCAGCAATGACACCAAGATACAATGTAGCAAGCGGCGTTTCCGAAGAAGGCTTTATTATACAGGTGCAGCCGGATGCAATTGCGGGCGCGAGCTTAATGCTTGCATTACCAAGAGGGTAATTCCACGCAAGATGCCCGACTGTTACTCCTACAGGCTGCTTGGTCACAATCTGATAATTCGTTTTGTTTCCCGCAGCCAGCGGCGGTATGACAGCGCCGTCCGCACGTTTTGCTTCCTCTGCATAATACGATAAGCTGATAATCAGCCAATCAACATCGCCGCAAGCCGCGGCGTACGGTCGTCCCGATTCGGCAGATACCAAATCTATCAGCGTATCACGCTCCGCTATACAGGCTGCTTTAAGTTTATAAAGCCAGTCTGCCCTTTCGTTCACCGTTGTTTTTGACCATATTCGAAAAGCTTTGTCAGCAGCTTCCAAGGCTTGCTTAGTCTGCTCTGCGGTAGCGCAGCCTACCACTCCGACAATTTCATCTTCAGCCGGATTTAAGACTTCAAGCGTTTTTCCCTTGCCCTCTACCAGTTTCCCGTTTATATACTGTTTATACATATCCATTCTCCTTTTGTGCTCTCTGTTGATTTCTGAAGCCCTGAAGCCCTTTTGCTCCCATAAACTTAGCAGCCGCGCCAAGCTCCGCCTCTATCTCAAGAAAACGATTTCCTCTGTCACCGATTGCGCTTTCGCGGACAGAGCCAGCATTGATGCCAACGGCGTAATCAGCAATAGACGCCCCCTCGCCGCGGCTGTCCGACGGCATTACGCCGTACCCGAATTTATATGCGTACTGTATCATATCAAGCGCTTCCGATATTGTACCGACTTGATTTACTTTCAGAAGCACCGTATTTGCCGCGCCTTTGGAAATACCGTAAGCAACCCGCTCGGGATTGGTGGTAAACAGGTCGTCTCCCACAATCTGTATGCCGCTTTCCTTTGTCAACGCGGCAGTCGTATCATAATCATCCTCGTTGAACGGGTCTTCAATAATGACAAAAGGATAATCTTTGATGATTTGCATATAAAAATCATAAAGCTGTTCCTTTGTTTTCGGTGTTTTATCGAATAATCCGTAATACTTGTTATCCTCTTTGTTATGATAAGTATCGGTTGCCACGTCCATTTGAAAGCCTACCTTACCCTCATATCCGGCTTCAATTATTGTTTTCAGCATATCCTCCCATATTTCCCTGTCGGAATTGTATATCCCTTCGGGAATGGAAATAAAATCACGGTTATTTGGCAATCCGCCGAATTTGGATTTCATTTTTTCCGCCCAACGCGTATGAATGTCCCAACAGGCATACGACGCATCGGAAAATGTGTCAAAGCCAAACGCCATAACCGACATTGTAGGCTTTCCGCCCGGTGTGGTAATACCTCCGCCGTAGCGTTCGTCACCGGCAGCCATAGCAACACCGGGAACCGGCAGATACATAGCACTTGCGCCGCCTATATGGCGGTAAAGCGGTATCCCCAGAGCGTTTGCACCCGCTTTTAAAACCGCCGCCGAAACCGCCGCCGTCGCATTTCCGCCAAGTTTCAGTTTTGCATCCGGCATAATGGATAGCATCGCAGTATCCACCTCCGCCTGATTTGCCGCGTCCATACCGATAATTACAGGCGCTATCACATTCTCAACGCTGTCAAGCGCTTTACCCACACCCTTGCCGCCGAATTTTTTGCCTCCGTCATATGCAAAATCCACCTCGTGCGTCCCCATGGAAACGCCCGCCGTACACATTGCGCGTCCTTCTGCGCCGTTTTCCGTTGTTACAACAACCTCTACGCCCGGCTTTCCCCTATTGGTATAAACCTGACGTGCGGTTACCGACCGAATCAATGTCCCGTTCATCTTTTACCCTCCTATGTAAATTATCCTTAAATCAAGCGCGGAAACGCCCGCGACAGCCTCCACGGCGCAATCAAGCCCCCACAGCGGCTCGCTGGTACCGTGTGTCCTTAAAGCGTTTTGCAAATCAATTCCTTTTTCCTTTGCTTCCGCTGCGGTAAAACCATCAACTACAGCACCCGAAAGGCAGTCCGGCGCGTCCTTATAAACAAATCCGCCCGGTCCGTCCGTACCATCGGTATCAACAGCGCCAAAAACAATTTTACTGCTCCCCGCTATTTTCATTGCCGCCGCCAGGCAATATTCCTGATTTCTTCCGCCCACGCCGGTTTCGCTGCCAACCGTTACAAGGTTTTCTCCCGATGACATCAGCACAACAGGGCCACAAAACGGCTCGCCCAAGCGTTCGCAGCACAGACTCATATTTGCGTCAACATATCCCGCCTCCCGCGCCTCCGCCTCCATATATTCGGAAAGCATAACACACCTGACGCCCAGCTCCGATGCCTTTTGTCTGACGGCGGGATAAACCGTTGAATCCTTAAATATCAGTCCGAAAAAACGCGCGTTTAGTTTCTCATATTCGGCAATATCCATATTCTCGGTTTCCGCCGTTTCGGCCATCAAATGCGCCTTTATGGAAGATGGAGTTTTGTCCCATGCATCCCATTGCTTGATTATCTCTATGCAATCTGCATAAGTCGAAGCATTGGGAACAGTCGGGAAGAATGTATTAACCTTAAATAAATCAAAATAGGTCATTCTTGTAACAGGCTCGGATTTTTTCGACGGGTCTGCCGTCGTCAGATGTATCTGCGTTGCTTTTTTAAACAAGCGCGTAATTCTGCCGCCCTTCAGTCTGTCTATATGCGTACGAATCCGATTTAAATCGCTTGTCGGCACGCCCTTTTCAATCTGCATCATATGCGTAAACGCAGCAATGTCATCAATAGAAATCCTTTCTGCGGGATAAGTAAACAACGAACCGCAGCCGCTTCCAAAAACCGTGATAAGCAAGTCGCGCTCTGTAATATCCGCGGCAAGCTGTTCTATCTTTTTACACGCGTCAACACAGCATTGATCCGGCACAGGGTGCCCGGCAAGCGTCACTTCAATTTTTTTGCAGATAATAGCTTCGCCGTGCTTTGCTATTACCTGCCCGGCGGTAAGATATTCATCCAAAATTTCCTCCAATGCAAGCGCCGCGCGCTGAATCCCTTTTGCCGCCCCAATCACGAAAATTCTATCGAAATTATCAAGCTCATATACCATATCTCCGCTGTGCGGATCGTCTTTCATCTCAAAACCGGCGGTATGCAATATCAACTTGCCGTCCGTTATTTCCATCAACTGCTTTACCCTTTGATACGGATCCAACGCATCCAGCCCGGCGTCCAATAATTCCGTGACAATTTTTCGCCCTTCCACATTCCCGTGAGATGTCAAGCTCTCTTTATTTCTAATCCTCATATGCTCACCTTAAAACAATATATTGTCAGGATCGGGCGCCTCTCCGCAGCATCCTTCAAGACCTGAAATAATATCCATATCCTCTTTTGAAATTTCAAAATCAAATATTTCCGTATTTTGCTTAATTCTCATGGGATTTGCTGATTTAGGCAAGGAAACAAATCCCATTTGTAAGCACCAGCGCAGGCACAGCTGCCCTACGGATTTTCCATACCTCCCCGCCATTTCCCGCATTTCGGGAACAGTGAATACGGAGCCTGTCCCAAACGGGCTGTACGCCTCCACAACAATGTCATTCTTTCTGCAATAATCAACGACCTCCGGCTGTGTAATTCCCGGGCATAGCTTGAGCTGATTGACCATAGGCTTTATCTTTGCTGTTTTCATCAGGGTTTCTATATGATGAGGCATAAAGTTACTGATGCCGATTGCCCTAATCCGCCCGCTGTTATACAGCTCTTCAAACGCTCTCCATGTTTCTGCCGTCGATTTCTCCCAAGTGGTACGGAACTGCACGGGATTTGGCCAATGTATCAAATACAGGTCAAGATATTCAAGTCCCAAACGCTCCATCGTACCTTCAAACGCTTCCAATGTTGCTTTATAGCCGTGCGCGGCATTTCTCAGCTTACTTGTTACAAAAATATCCTCACGTTTAAGTCCGCTTTGCGCAATTCCGGAGCCTACCCCTCGTTCGTTTCCGTAGGCAGCAGCCGTGTCGATCAGCCGATACCCTACAGAAAGCGCCGAAAGGACAGCATTTTTTGCAATTTCATCTTTAGACTGCCATGTTCCCAGCCCCATAGATGGAAGCTCAACACCATTATTTAGTTTAAATACATCTGTCAATGCTTTCATTTTATTCCTCCGTCATCATCGTGTAAATTTTTCTATAAACAGGTATATCCGCCGTCAACCGGAATACACGTTCCCGTTGTAAAGGAGGAAAGACCGCTCGCATAATACAGCGCGAGTCCAACCATCTCCTGCGGAACGGCAACACGTCCCATAGGGGTTCCTCCTATCCACTTTTTCACGGAAGGATCATCGGGCGTGTCAAGACGCTTTGCCGTCAGAGGCGTTCTGGTAAAACCGGGCGCAATAGCATTCACGCGAATTCCGCGCTCCGCCCACTCGTTCGCAAGGCATTTGGTAAGCATAATGACCCCTGCCTTTGAGCTGTTATACGCGCACTGAGTCTGCGGCAGCGGATTTACGATAAGCCCCGACATGGATGCAATATTCACAATGCTCCCTCCGCCCTGTCCGAGCATTACTGCTCCAACCTCACGGCACATAAGGAATGTACCCGTTAAATTGACGTCCATTACCCGCTTCCATGTATCAAGCGGCATCTGTTCCGCCGGCGCGGAAATATTGATTCCTGCATTATTTACCAATATATCAATTCGTCCATATTTCTCTTTGACCGCAGCAACGGTTTTCTTCACCGAAGCCTCGTTCGACACGTCGGTTTTCAGACAGGTACACGCAGCGCCAATTGCGGTGATTGCGCTTTCTGCGTTCTCAAATTCGCCCTCACCGATACCGGCTATGACAATGTCCGCACCGCACTGCGCAAAGCCCTTGGCAATTTCAAGCCCTATACCGCGCTCAGCTCCCGTTATCAGAACAACTTTATTACTGAAATCAAATTTTATTGTATCAGTCATTGTAAACACTTCCTTACTTATTTTACGCGGCGCGCTTCCAGCACATCGTTAATGGTACTGCGCGTATTGATAACAATTTGCTCATAATTTTTGTCGGTTACCGCATTATTTTCCGCAAACATCCAGTCGCCTCCCGAAGCAAGAACGTAGTCGATTTCGGCAAACGGCAAAAAGTTCTTACCGTTCAGCCCGCCGGTAACCACCCATTCAACATTTCCGAAGGGACCTCCGTGATACTGTGCCAAGGTATCGGCTCCTCCCAGCTGATAAATCGGGAAAAACTTCAGTATGCTAATACCATAGTTTAATGCAATCGAAATATCGCTTGCGGTGACGCAGCCGGGAAGTATCGGCATATTATTCTTTAATGCAAACTCAACCACCTCGGGAACCAGACCCGGCGCAACAAAAAATTTAGCGCCTGCATCAATCGCCTCCTCCGCGTCTCTTACGGATATAACCGAGCCTGCGCCCACTATAACCTCGGGGGCATTTTTTGCTATTGCGTTTATTCTGTTTAAGGAATTTTCATCTCTGTGCAGCAAAACCTCGCATACGGGCAGGCCGCCTTCCGCGAGCGCGTGTGCCGCGTCAGCCGCAAAATCCAATTCCGGCGCCACCATAATAGGGCAAATACCTGTTGTTTTCAAAATACCGTACATTGTTTTTTCCATTTTTGATTTCTCCTAATCTTTGTTAAATTTAGATAAATTTTATCTCTATACCTGTCAGCTCAGACAGTTTTTTATATTCTTCCGCCATAGCGTCCGTAACCTCCAACACGCCGGACTGCTCGGCTGCTGCTCGCTTTTCCCACTCCATCTCACCCGGAAGGAATATCCTGTCGGCGCCTTTCGCCTTGGGAGCGTTTCTGAGTTCATTTGCCATTTGATTTATCCGCGATACAAATAGATCCATTGGCATCATCTTGGAAATATCTACGGCAATAAACGCGTGTCCTGCATTGTTGGGCGCGGAAAGATCCAAATTCCAGCTTGTGATTTCGCTTAAAATTCCGGCTCCTGTCATTACCGACGCCAGCAGCTCTACCAAAACTGCAAATCCATATCCTTTATGCGCTGCCATTGGCTGCAGACTTGCATTTTTAGGGAACTTATATGCGTCGGTTGTAGGCAAGCCTTCTTCATCAACCAGCCAGGTGTCTGGAATATCCAACCCCTTTTCCTGCGCCATTATTACCTTTAACGCCGCAACATTGCTGAGCGCTATATCAAGAAATATACTTTTGCCGTCACCAAGGGGCGCGGCAAAGGAAAAGGGATTTGTTCCGATTGCTTTTGTTTTACCGTTCGGAACGGCAATTACAGGATCGGCATTGCTCATCACAATGCCGATTAACCCCTCGCTTGCTGCAAGGTTCGAATAGTATCCTGCTGCACCGAAATGACAGCTGTTTTTTACGCCGACATATGCAATTCCAACCTCTTTTGCTTTTTGAATCGCCATATGCATAGCCTTGCACGCACTAACCATTCCCACAGCTTTATTGCCGTTCACAACGCCCCATGCTGGTCCTTCCGCCTCAACGGTCGGCTCTGCCTTCGCGTCAAGTCCCCCCGCCTGCATTTTTAATATGTACTGATGTAAATTTTTGGTGCCGTGCGTCATCACACCAAACATATCCGTTGTAATAAGGACATCGACAGTTGTTTCCGCATTTTTTTCAGAAACGCCCGCATTGACAAGCGCGTTTGCACAAAAGCGTTTAAGTTCATCAACATTTACCTTCTGCATATTTCTGCCCCTCCATTTACAAATTGAATTTTGAACCAATATCGCTTCATTGATTGATACTTATATATATTTTAATTTTGCTGCATAAAAATAACAATATACATTCACGCTATATATGTGCACAAAACCGACCTATTTTCATTGTGCCAAACGTGCCAACACCTTGCATCACATTCATATAATGCATTATCACCGATTACATAATAACAATTTTGAGAAATATATTCAGTTTTTCCCATTATTGTCTCTCCCGGAATTGCTGCAATGCGTTTCACCATAAAGAAACCGCGGATTTCATGGAACCGCTTAGCACATATACGACAAACGCGCAATATACGCCTACCAATAAGAGGTACACCAATACAGAAAAAGTTTACTTTATTACTTTCATCTCCCCTCTCCATTCAGATTTCCCAATCTGACTTGTTCCCGAAGATATTTCCTTGCTTTAGAAATCATTGCTGTTATCTGTCCGCATCTGAATCAAATTATCCAATGTATAATCAACATTCCAGCCATTACGGCTATACGCAATATAAAATCCATAGCCAATGACGTATGCTTCATTTAACCGACAATACAAATTTACAGGATAATCTTTCGTTGGATCTCCGCAATTATATATGACAGAAAAATTCCCATCTTACTGATTCGTTCGGCTATTTTTCGATAGTCCTTCAAACATCATTCCTCCCATAAAATTATTTCATTTGTACTGCAACATTACTCTCCCAGCAGCATATTACAACATTTCAGTTCCTGCGAAATTTCCTGTATTACCTGCTGCGCGCATATACGGATAGAGCGGATGACAGAACATTTTCTTAACCTCGTACACTTTCAGTCCTGTCTTTTTTGCAAAGACTTCTGCAACAAGTTCCTCCAAAACATGACCCATCTTTTTCTGCAGCCAGGTCGTATCCTCTTCCTCCCGATAGGGCTTGATTTTCAGCTTGTCATAATACAATTCCCTGCAGGTTCGGAAATGCGATACGCCAAAGATAATGGATACATCACTGCCTCCAATCCCGCCGTGCCTGTATTCCAGCCATTCTTCCTCCGTCAGCTTATCTGTCTCGACAACAACCTCCGGCTTATATGTTCCTCGCGGCATTTTAATACCCCCTTTACCATTTCAGCTCACCGGGAATATCATAATCCTGCTACCGTACATTCAGCGCCCGTGCTACGGTTTCCTCCATCTGCGTTATTTTAATCCCGCTTTCACCGCTGCACTGCATCATAAAAATCACCTCGGCAATTCCGTAATAGATATCATGCGCACTGCAAAAGCCTCCGCCATGCGTTGCTTTAAACTTTTCCAGCGCTTCCATGGCAAGCTTTTTAGGAATTCCGATTTTCTTCATCACGCCCATCATGGCATTCACCGGGTTTTTGATGGTTATGCTAACCAAATTCTTCAGATTGTTCATCGCCAAATCGTACTGGGAATACAGCATTGCCAGTTTGTTTTCAAAATCCTTCATTGAGGCTCCGTGCTTATGCTCCAGCTTCAGCGGGCTGCCGAGCGGGATGTTTTTCCCATCCGCAAGCAATGTCGGATATAGATTGGCTCCGCTGACGCCCGTATCCGAGCTTGTAAGCCTGACCGACGCCGTCATCTCCCGGCAGGTTACGCCGTGCATATCCAGCAGATTTTTGTATGTTTCCAACAGCTCAGAATTCCCATTCAGCGTCCAGAGCGCTGTCACCATGGAATGCTCAAAAAAGCCGTCGGCATATTGTACATCCGAAAAATTGGCAGTTAAGTAATGTCTACTGAACAAATGGTTTTGCGAAACCATTTGTGTGAAATTTACAATTTCACACCTAAAAACAGCATTAAAATGCTATTTTTAGGTTC
>CASGBM010000038.1 GCA_949299615.1 uncultured Eubacteriales bacterium
ACGCGTCTTTTGTAAGGGTATCAATAGATCTTACTCTTCCGTGTTTTATAATATACAACATGCTCGGTAATGAAGAACTCAGGAGCGTGGCGTTTTCAATAAAGACTATAGCTCTGGGCATGTGCGTTGTTGTGGTATCGTTGCTTGTATCATGGATAGCCTCAAAGCTACTGCGCTTAAAGGTTGGCTCTGGAGAGAGAACTTTTACAGTAACCACCGGAACGCATAACTACGGCTTTTTTATAATTGCGCTTGTTGCAATATTGTTTTCACAGGATAATCCCGACTTGCTCGGTCTTGTTCTTACGCACAATGTCGGGTGCGATTTAGTTTTCTGGTCTGTAGGCGTATTTCTGCTATCAGGAACAAAGACTCTTTCCCCGAAGATTTTTATGAGAGGACCTGTTGCCGCTGTATTTTTGATGGAAAAGACATTGCTGCCGCTGATTTCATCGGTAATGAAATCCGTAACGCCGTTTTTTTCTTGACTTGCATCTAATGTATACCCTATGGTATCTAGATTATCCAGCGTTACGCCTTCAAAATCTTGAAAATACCCGTCCTGTGATGAGGTCGGAATTGCTTTCGGCACAATTGTATGATAATCTTTTACGATTTCTTGCGATCCGTTTTGAAAACGAATTTGAAACGCTACGTAGCGGCTTTGATCCTTGGGACGCGTTACCGTCCCGTCTGCCGCTAAGACGTCTTCATCATTTGTCAAGATTTTCACGGCCGTTCCGTTGGGAAGCGGATTGGCGATTACCAGGTTTTCTTTTAAAATCTCCGGCACAGATACAAGCGCCATGTCTTCTTGTATATTTTTTTCTTCATCCACTGCCAAATGTGCCGTAAATTCTTTTGTTTCCACCGCGTCATCACACAAAATAACCGCTGTCAGCGTCACATCTGTTTCACCGTAAGCCGGCATAGTAACCGTTCCGTCCGTTGCAATGATATCCGGCTGCGATGAAGTCCATAACACCTCTGCGTATCCAGAGCTGTCCGGCAAAGTAAGGTCTGCGCTTACCGCAGATAAATCCCCCAGATCAAGAGCGTCTTTTGCCTGTGCAATTAAGCCTGCTTTATCATCGGAGGGGCGCTCAGCAACCGTAACGTAATCATAATAAATAAACATTTCTTCCGAGCCGGCCGGACGAGCGATATCGGCATATACGCGGTCAACATCGGTTCCCAGATCGCTGATGTCTTTACGGTATGTTAGCTGATTTTCCAATTTTAATTCGCCGTCAGACCAAATGCTCACCGTGGGCGTTTTCCCGCCTGAGGTGTCAAAATTAAACTGGTGACGCAGTTCTACCCATGTGCCGGGCACTCCGCCAACATTTTTCTGGTCACCGTTATTGTACTGAGCCACTAAAAAAGAGCCGCTGCTATGAGGTCCGATACGGGAAACAATGCTGCCGTTGCTGGCATACAGCCAATGTGAATTTCCCATTTTTGCCGCCTTGATTCTCGCCCTGATGTCAACAATCGGCGCTTCTGCACTGCCAGCGATTTCCGGCAAAAGCATAAGCAAACGAGCATCGTTTTTTCCATCTGCCTCCGCTTTTCCAATTTTCATGGCTGTGACGCCGTCTTCTTCTATAAATTCTGTTGTTCCGCCGGGAAAAGACCCTTTTTCCAACTGAATTTTCAGGTTTTCCTCGCTAATAAAATCTTCCACGACGATCGGTCTTCCAAACAAAGCGATATGGGGCACCAGCACATCAAACGTTTTTACGCCGCTCTGTGTTTGGGCAGTCAGCGTAACAATTTCGCTTTCTTTTGTAAAGTCCGGACGCACAACTGCACCCGTGCTGCTGATGATCGATTCATTGCTACTTGACCACGTAATGGCAGCTCCCTGAGAAGTCTGTGAAGGCAGCGAAAAATCCTGCCAGACAGCGCTGGGAATTACCAGCTCATCCAATCCATCCGACGCCAAAACAGGGACGACAGGAAAGACAGATAACATCATTAATATTAATACACAAAAGATACTGCATTTTTTTATCATATCGGTTTCTCCTTTACACGGTTTTGTTTTGTGCGCCTAATTTAATTTTTTACTACAACGACCGCTTGTGCGGCAGAATTTTTTGAATAAACGTACGCCATATCCGCATCCGTGCCGACTTCCTCATAAGAGCGAATATCAAAAAATTCAATGGGATAAATGGTATTCCGGCTTTGATCAATACAATAAATGGGAGATTTTTTGCCGCTTTCTGTTTCGGTTTCCATCACAAACGATCTGGTATTTAGATAATCATCCTTTGCAGACAAATACAGTATGTCTGCCGGAACATTACTATTCTGCTTCAACCAGTTTTGTTTTGCGCTGTAAATATAGCCGTACATTTCTTCTTCCATATCACTGATGCCGCTGTATCCCGGTTTCATATGTAAAATATCCTGCGCAATGGTTTCAATGTTATCTACTCTTCCCAAAGAATTTAAAGAGTATTTAATCAAATCCCCCGTTTCCAGCGTTCTTACAATATCGCTAACAGCAGAGTTTTCCTTAACAGGAAGCTGCAAATATTCATCAAACTGGTAAACAGAAATCAGATTTTCTGTTTCCTGTGTCTCCTCATTGAGTCTCTGCGTTACCTTGTCAACAATTGAAACCACAGCATTCTTCTGAATGGAACCGCCTTCTTCGTACGCAAACCGTCCAAATACCGCGATTGCTTTTGCTATCTGTGTTTTTGCATCCACATCGAATGCCACACAGTTAATCAACGCATTATCTTCCAAATCCGCAGCTGTCAAGTAGTCTTCATCCTGTGTCGGGTTTTCCGGAACCATGAACACGGTCGTGCCTTCTGTAAATCGGAATGGGTATGCGCTGGAAAAGGCATTGTATTTTTTGTTATACCGCTTGCTTCCCGATACTCCATATATTTCAGGATTTTCTAAGCTTCTCAGCTCGCCGTCCGTACTGCGCGAAACTAAAAATACCCGTTCTTCTTTGCCGGCTGATGACAAAATCTGCGCCGCCTCCGTTACCATATAGCTGACATTATTGATCCGCAGCTTTTCCTTGGCACTGAGTATTTCAATCTGGTTATCAATAACCATTTTTACCTGAATGTCGGAGGCAATTCCGCTTTCCTGATTTACGCCGATCAAGTATCCATAATTGTATTTTGTTGTTTCCGTATCAAAATACACAATTTTGCCATCTGCATCCAGATAAAACCGGTATTCCCTTCCCACCTTTAAGGCTGAGCGGTCTAAAATTGCCGGATTATCCGCAAGCACATAATCTTCGCCGTCGATAGAAATAAGATTATTGCCGTCCATTTGCGTTACCATCCCTACCACCTCCGGCTGGTTCGAGACTTCAATCAGCATCATCTTCTGATCCCGGCTCATTTCAACAGTTACCACATCGAAAGGCTGTACCTGTGTCAAATCAATTTCCTCTCCGTCTTTCACAAGCCGGAAAAGATAATCCTTATCTGTCTTTTTTTCCAAGCTTTTTAGCCCATTGTTCATCGTATCCTTCAAAATAATCCTGGTATTGGTTGTATCCAGTTTGTCAACAATGGCACTTTCTTTTTCATGTACAAAAACATAATCATACATCTCATCATTATTATTATCCAAAAGCTCAACGCTTCCATATGACGGCGTAATATCATCATCATCGGCACTAAGAAGCAGTTTCCCGTTATAAATAATTTTTACCGACTCGTCGAGACTTACTGTTTCTTCATCGTCTGTTTCTCTTTCTACATATTCAAGCTTCCGTCCAGAAAAATCCGCTCCTAAAATATCGCTGCCATCAATCACCAAAGAAGCATTATATTTCGTCGGCACCGCCGAGGTTAAAACAGGGGTCGCATCCTCTTGAGTGTAGCGGTAGTAATAATTAATTTCCATGCCTAAATAGGTTTCTGCCTCGGTCGTACCCACATGAAATTGCTCCCCGTCAATTTCGATATATCCGCTTCTTGTTGCTTCACCGCCGTTTAAATTAGTGGCGTGATTTGCTGTTACAATTCCTCTTTTATTGGCAACCTCTAAAACATTTTCACGCACTGACCGAAGGGTGTTCTCCCCGTTTGCAACATATTTTTCGTCGCCGCCGACGGTACGTTCAAGTAGTACTACATCTAATGAATTATAAAGAAGCACTGCAGCCTCTGCCCGCGTTAAATCAGACTGAGATTCCGTTTCCAAATGGTCAAGCATCCGCTTTTGTGCGGCCACAGACAAATACCCCGCAGGATAACCTCCGGCATTTTCTGCAAGTATATCATATCCCAGCACGCTCACTAAAATTTTTACTGCTTGCTGCAAAGTTACATTTCCGTCTGGTGTAAAGGTGCTGTCCCCCGTTCCATCTACAATTCCGAGACGGTATAACAGATTTATATAGCTAGATGCCCAATGACTTGACGGTACATCTGCAAAATATGTAACTTGCTCCGTTAATGTTTCCGCAACGCTTTCCATGTTCAGCACGCGTACAACCAACACGGAAAACTCTGCCCGCGTCAATTGCTTTTCCAGCATCATATCTCCAGTTTCATCGCCTGTCATGATGCCAAGTCCGGACAAATCATCCACCGCCTTTTGAACTGCATTGCTTACGGCTGCGTATGCAGAAGACTGCATTAGCAAAATAAGCATAACCAACAGGGAACATATCTTTTTCATATTTTCACTTTCTCCTCCCATAGTATTTATCTTAATTTTATTATGACAGAAACTGTTTCAAAGCTCAATCCCCTCTTTTTTACTTTTCTATGCAACAATTTTACCCTTCTTTAACTCCTGCAAATTCTGTGTTTACAGGTTTAGGAGCCTATTAAAACCTAAAGTCTCCTTTTGACTGTAAAATACAAACAAAAGATGAAACTTCGTGTTTTGCACGCCGCTTCCGGCGGCTTTATAACTTCCGTTTTTAAAAAAACTCAAATGTCCAGGTTGAGGGATGGGTAATTAAGACAAACTGTCGTGAAAAAAAGCCGATAAACAAAAAATTTTAAATTCAAGGATAAACAAAAATCAATTCCGTTATAATTTTACCACAAGCAACTAAATCAAAATACCGGTAATTTTTAGAAAAATAGTCCGCATGACCGAGATATTTAAGTACGCATATTTTCTTTGAAGATAGCACTGCATGGCTGTATCTTATTTTATATTGCTTTTTTCCGCAAAAAAGCAAACCAAACAAGCAATAGCGCAGCTTGACAAAAATGTGCAATTATGATATACTGGATAAAGTTTTGTAAATATTATGGGATTAGCAAATAAGCAGGATGAAAATTTCCCCTGGATATGAATTTATTGTTGATAACGGTTTTATCCGTTTTCATAGATGAGGATTCAGCGGTATGCTCCTCCTCGGTGTATCTCAGCCGTGTAAAAATTATGAGATAAAAACATAGCATGCGGCTGTGGCGGAATTGGCAGACGCGCTAGACTTAGGATCTAGTGTCATTGACGTGGGGGTTCAAGTCCCTTCAGCCGCACCAAATCTGAACCGTAATTTTGATACAAAATTGCGGTTCTGTTTTTTTGCCCGAAAACGCCGCAGTAATGGGATTTTTGAAAATAGAAAAGTGCCATTGTGATTTTATGTGCGTTTTTTCAAGACAAAATTAGCCTTCAAGGGTGTTTTCTTATTTCACACAGAAACTTTTCTTCAATTAAAATGCACCGTTTTTTCAAATTTTACATAAAAATCGGTGCAAATATTGAAAAAGTTCAATTATATGATATAATGTTTTAAGAAATCAAATCGTTCAGGAATATCAATGGATGATTTGTCGGATGGTGGCAAAAAAAGGAAATTTGCAATGAAAAAAGAATAATTTTTTGGCCTAAATTGATAAAAGTCGAATTATGTCGAATAAAGCGGAGGGGATGATTTCAATGTTTGAAAAATCAAAAAAATTTTGTGATTCATTTTTGGAACTTGGTGTTCCGGGTTTTGATTTAGCGGTTTATAAAGATGGGGAATGTGTCCTCAGATATATGAGTGGCTATAGTGATCTTGAAAACAAAGTTAAAATGAACGGAAACGAAAGATACAACATTTATTCCTGTTCAAAGGTTATCACATGCACGGCAGCCTTACAGTTGATGGAAAATGGGTTGTTTTCGCTTGAGGATAAACTTTCCGACTATATGCCTGAATTCAAGGAAATGATGGTTAGGACTGATGACGGTATCAAAAAGGCAGAAAATCCAATTTTAATTAAGCACTTATTTGAAATGACAGCGGGTTTTTCCTACAATTGTTATTCATCCAGTATAAAAGAAGGAATTGAAGAAACAAATGGAAAATGTCCTACTCGTGAGATAATGAAGTATTTGGCCAAAGAGCCTTTGCTTTTTGAACCCGGTGATAGATGGGAGTATAGTTTATGTCATGATGTTTTGGCGGCTTTTGTTGAGGTTGTATCAGGTAAAAAATTTGAAACATATGTCAAAAAGAATATTTTTGATGTTGTTGGAATGAATAATTCTACTTTTATGTTGCCTGATGAAGAAATTGAAACCATCACGCCACAATATAGATTTGAAAATGGTAAAGCAGTTAATATCGGAAAACACATATTTAACTATAAAATTGGTGCTGAATATGCGTCTGGCGGTGCAGGTGGCATATCTACTGTTGATGATTACATAAGGTTTTTAGAGGGACTTCGCACTTATAAACTCTTAAAGCCGGAAACAGTTAAATTGTTGACGACCGATCGCTTAACAGATAAACAAAAAAGGACATATTGGACAAAGGATACTCACGGATACGGCTTGGGTGTGCGTTGCTCTAAGGGTGATGAAAACTATATTGATTTTGGTTGGGGAGGTGCTGCAGGTGCATACTTAGCTGTTGATACTCAAAATGCAATTTCAATTTATTTTGCTACACATTTATTGTCTTCGCCTGCACAGGGATTACGTTCGATGCTTTATAGATTTGTAAGAGCAGAACTTATTGATAATAGCGAATTTGAAGCTGTGTATAAAGATTTGAAAAATTTATATGATTACAATTTAACATATTGATGAACACATGTAGCAATTTCATTATGTTTACTCGTTTCAAGTCAATAAAAATTAAAGATTAGTTTGCCGATTTTAAATATTTACATATACTATCGGATGCGAGAAAATCCAGTATTCTCGCGGGTTCTGATGAAAAGCAATGCAGAAAAAACAGTGAAAAATATTAGGTCCTATTATTCACTGTTCTCCTGTCTTGACTTGAGAAAAAGAAAAGTTCACTATGAACTAATCTTTTTGAAAAATGCACCGCTTTTTCGGTCGTATTAAAATTGACCGTTAGTGCCACATGAGAACCGTAATTTTGATACAAAATTGCGGTTCTGTTTTTTTTGCCCGAAAATCCTGTATTAAAGGGATTTTTTAAAACAGAAAAGTTTCCGAGTAACAATAGTTAAGTAAAAATAAAGGCGTTTTTACCCATCACGCTCATTTTCATGTTCACTCGAAACTTTTCTTCAAAAAACAATGCACCGCTTTTGACCTAAAAAATAGGGAAAGCGGTGCATTTTATCATACGAAATTTTTATATGCTCACAACAATTCTTTCGGTTTTATAGCCATAATCATTTGTAGAATCATCGCTTTTTAATAAACAGCGTTCCATCAACGTTCATACATAGCATGGGATATTTTTAAATTTTACCGTAGTTTTCGTTTAATGTAAACAATAAATAATTATCACAAAATCTAGGACTAGAAAATACGGAGTCAATTGTTAAAATTTTTTAAATATCCCATTATCATATTGACATTTTCTCTGAAATGGATTAAAATTTGTTTGGTTTCGAACAATTATGGAAAAGGTCAGAACCATAAAACTGAGAGAAGGAGGATGTAAATGGAAAAAGAATGCGGGCTGTGGATTAGTGTTTTGTCCCATAAGTTGAGAAAACGCGTAAATGCCGATGTGCAAAATCTTGGTCTCACAGGAATACAAAGCCGCGTGATGCATTACATCCTTGTGAAATGCACCAACGGCCCGGTTTTTCAGCGTGATGTTGAAAAAGACTTTGGCTTGAGTCGTTCTACCGCCACAGGGATCTTGCAGCTCATGGAAAAAAACGGCTTAATTCTTCGAAAGAGTGTTTCCAGCGACGGTCGCCTGAAAAGCCTGATTCCCACGGAAAAAGCGGCGCATCTGGACGATCGGATCGGTGAATCCCTTACCCAGATTGAACAACGCCTGACGCGTGGTTTGTCTGATACGCAGCTTACCCTGTTTCTGGAAACTGCCGCGCTTATGTCTGCCAATCTAGACGCATAGCCTGTGTTTTCATTAAAATTTTACGATCAGTATGTTTTTTTGGCTGGTTGTGTGATACTTTTAAGGAGGAATGTCTGGTATGATAAAAACCCTTGCTCGCAGTATCCGCGAGTATAAAAAAGCTTCTATTATTACACCGCTACTAGTTACTGTTGAAGTTATTTTGGAATGCATTATTCCGTTCATTATCGCCAAGCTGGTAAATGAAATGCAGGCAGGCTGTGGCATGAACGTAATTGTGAACTACGGCATCCAATTGGTTGTTATGGCTATTTTGTCCCTGGCTTTCGGTGTTGCTGCCGGCAATACCTGCGCCACAGCATCAACAGGCTTTGCGCGTAACCTGCGCGGAGATATGTTTTACCGCATTCAGGATTACTCTTTTGAAAATATTGATAAATTTTCTGTCTCCAGCCTGGTTACCCGTATGACTACAGATGTTGTTAATGTGCAGATGTCCTATATGATGATTATTCGAGTAGCAATCCGCGGCCCTCTGATGCTGATTTTTTCTTTTATCATGGGGTTTGCTATGGGCGGACGGCTGGCAATCATTTTCCTTGTCACAATTCCTTTGCTCAGTATTGGACTGGCGCTGGTTATCCGTGCAGCAACGCCGATTTTCCGCCGAGTATTTCGTAAATATGATGCGCTAAACGACTCCGTACAAGAAAATGTGCAGGCCATGAGAGTTGTAAAAAGTTATGTGCGGGAAGAGTATGAAAAAAAGAAATTTTCTGCTGCTGCCGAAGATGTGTGCAAAGATTTCACACGTGCTGAGCGCATTATGGCTCTTAATAATCCTATGATGCAGTTTTGTATTTATGCGGGCATGGCGTTTGTACTCTCCTTTGGTTCCTATGTTGTCATCAGCAGTCAGGGAACGGAAATTGCCGTAGGGCAGATGTCTGCCATCCTTACATATAGTTTCCAGATTTTGATGAGTCTGATGATGCTTTCCATGGTCTTTGTAATGATTACCATGTCAACGGAATCTGCAGAGCGTATTGTTGAAGTTTTGACTGAAAAAAGCAGCTTGACCAGTCCTGAAAATGCGCTTTCTGAAGTCCGGGACGGTTCGATTGATTTTGAAAATGTCAGCTTTAAATATTCCAAAAAAGCAGAGCGAATGGCGTTGGCTGATGTGGATCTGCATATTAAGTCCGGAGAGTTTATTGGTATATTAGGCGGCACCGGATCATCTAAATCTACGTTGGTGCAATTGATTCCCCGCTTGTATGATGTCACGGAAGGCTGCGTTAAAGTGGGCGGCACAGATGTGCGAAAGTATGATCTGGAGGCCTTGCGTAACAGCGTAGCGGTTGTGCTGCAAAAGAATGTGTTGTTCAGCGGCACCATCAAAGACAACCTGCGCTGGGGTAACCCTAATGCAACGGATGAAGAAATGCTCGAAGCCTGCAAATTAGCGCAGGCTGACGAATTTATCCAGCAATTTCCTGACAAATATGACACTTGGATCGAACAAGGGGGCGCCAATGTTTCCGGCGGTCAGAAACAGCGTTTGTGTATTGCACGGGCTCTTTTGAAAAACCCCAAAGTATTGATTTTAGATGACTCTACCAGCGCGGTAGATACGCGTACGGATGCACTGATCCGTCAAGGCTTTCGTGAGTTTATTCCGGAAACCACAAAGATTATTATCGCCCAGCGCGTAGCCTCTGTGCAGGACGCTGACCGAATTATTGTAATGGACGGCGGGCGCATCAGTGCGATCGGCAACCATGATGAATTAATGAAAACAAGTGAAATTTACCGTGAAGTATACACTTCTCAGAACAAGGCAGGTGATGAAGATGTCCAAGAATAAAACCAATGCCGCTCCGGCTACTACAGCCCGCGGCCAGCGCGCGCCAAAAGGCGTACTTCGCCGGTTATTGCGTACACTGTTTGAATTTTATCCGGTGCTCCTGCCGATTACTTTGGTGTGTATTCTTATCAACGCCGTTGTCAGCGCTGCGCCTGCAGTTTTTATGCAAAACATTATAGCTCTTGTTGATGAAACTTATAAAAGCGGCGACTGGGCATCTGTATCTGGGCGTATCCTTACTTTTATCGCTATTTTAATTGTGATGTACCTAATCAGTCTTGTTGCCGGTGCCTTTTACACTCAGATGATGGCTGTCATCACCCAGGGTTCTTTGAAAAAACTGCGTGAGAAAATGTTTAGTCATATGCAAGACCTATCCATCAAATATTTTGATACCAACGGCCACGGAGATATCATGAGTTACTACACAAACGATGTGGATACCCTGCGCCAGCTGATCAGCCAAAGCTTACCCCAAATGCTGATTGCAGGCATAACCTTGCTGAGCGTGTTCTGCATCATGATGTATTACAGTATGATTTTAGGCCTAATTGTTGTTGTCGGCGTTATCTGCATGGTGCTTGCAGCCCGTGCGATTACAAACCGGTCTTCCAAATATTTTTTGCGTCAGCAGGTCACTCTTGCAAAAGCGGAAGCCTTTATGGAAGAAATGATGACCGGTCAGAAAGTAATTAAAGTGTTCTGCCATGAAGAAGGCGCTAAAGCTGATTTTGATAAAGTGAATGGGGAAATTTTTTACAACTCCCGCAACGGAAACCGTTTCGCTAATATCCTGATGCCTCTTCTTGGCAATATTGGTAATATTATGTATGTTGTGGTTGCTCTTGTGGGCGGTGCTTTGCTTCTGACAGATGTCACAAATATCAGTATTTCTGGTATGGCTTTTAGCATCAGTATTGTAGTGCCGTTTTTAAATATGACAAAGCAGTTTGCAGGCGCGATTGGACAGGTTTCTAACCAAATTAACATGGTCATTATGGGACTTGCAGGCGCGCACCGTATCTTTGCTCTGCTGGATGAACAGCCGGAACCTGACGAAGGATATGTCACTTTGGTCAATGCCAAAGAAAATGCAGACGGCAGCGTGAGCGAATGTGAAGAGCGTACCAACGTATGGGCTTGGAAACATCAGCACCATGACGGCACTCTCACCTACTCCCGTCTGGAAGGCGATGTGCGCTTTTATGATGTTAACTTTGGCTACACGCCTGAAAAGACCGTGCTGCACAACATTTCCCTGTATGCAAAACCCGGTCAAAAAGTAGCTTTTGTCGGTTCTACCGGAGCAGGTAAAACTACCATCACAAACCTCATTAACCGGTTTTATGACATCAATGATGGTAAAATTCGTTATGATGGTATCAATATAAACAAAATCAGGAAATCCGACCTGCGCCGCAGCCTAGGGATTATTCTTCAGGACACCAACCTTTTCACCGGAACGGTTATGGAAAATATCCGTTACGGAAAACTGGATGCCAGCGATGAAGAATGTATTGCTGCCGCAGAACTTGCCGGTGCAGATGATTTTATCCGCCGTCTGCCGGAAGGATATAATACGATGCTGCACGGCAACGGCGCAAACCTGAGCCAAGGACAGCGTCAGCTGCTCGCGATTGCACGAGCAGCCGTAGCGGATCCGCCGGTAATGATTATGGACGAGGCGACCAGTTCTATTGACACACGCACCGAAGCCATTGTTCAGCGCGGTATGGACGCACTGATGGCCGGACGCACGGTGTTTATTATTGCACACCGTCTGTCTACGGTACGAAATGCAAACGCCATTATGGTGTTAGATCACGGCCGTATCATCGAACGCGGCACCCACGAGGATCTTCTCAAGCTGAAAGGAACCTATTATCAATTGTATACCGGAGCTTTAGAGCTGGATTAAACGACAACACGTACAAACAAACCCGGTTGCCGTACTGAAAAAGGGTCCGGCAGCCGGGTTTTTCATTTCTTCTCCTTCGTTTGTCTTTCATTTTGTTTTTCCGGCGGCACTCCTCTTTTTTGCCGCAAAAAAAGCAGATATATCCATGTATATCTGCTCCAGTTATAGAAATACTTATTTTTTTGTAATTATTCGAGCGCTGCCAACGGGCAACGCTCGAATTAAAAATGCGCGGTCTTGTATTTTAATTGTCTAACAGATTAAAGTTTTTCACTTTATCCTGAGGCTGCATATTGCCTATACCGTCCCAAATAAATAATTTTGCTTTGGCTGCATTTTGCGTGTTTGCAAATAAATCAAATGAGCAGCTTGCTGTTTCTCCTACACCAATATTTATCTCTTGGCTTCCCCAGGCGACAAGCACATTATTTACATCGTAAAATGCAATCATTGCGTCTCCCGTTACATTGCTTGTATCCGTATTTTTTAATTCCACAGTAGCCGATGTTAAATTTCCTACTGCGTCATATTTTGTCATATTTGCAATCACTTTTCCGCTGGCATTCATCACCGATGCTGTTGCCATATTTAAAGCATAGTCCCATACCTCAATAGTAATATCTTCCGGCTCAATTCCGGTAATGTCAAAGGTTGCAGCCGCATCTGCTCCTTCTTTTCCGTCAACAAAAACATCTTTTTGCACTGACTCGCCATTTTTATCTTGATAAATAATAGAGATAGAGCATACATAACGGTTATCGTTTGCAGTAACAGTCAGGGTGTCTCCCACAACAGATACACCTGTTATTTCAGGTTCTTCGCGGTCAACTGCAACAGGAAATTCCAAAGTTTCTGTTTTTGCACCGTCGTAGTTAAACGCACCGCTGACAGTGAAAGTATATTCCCCGTCGGGCAGCGTAGTTTCATTTTGTTCTTCTATTGCGTCCATAGAAATGGCATAAGGAGTGTACTTAGAGAGCACATTGGAGATATTTGTCTTTAGCACAATGTCCCCCTGCGCGTTGAGAAGCGAACAAGAAACATCCTTTGCCGCACGCCAAAGCGTCATTGTGACACCGAGCGTATCCCCTTTTCCATCACCGTTTGGAGATATGGCGATTTTTTCTTTGTCGTATTCTTCATCTGCGTTTTTGCCTGCGGGTATATTATATTCCTCGCCGTCTGAAACATTAGTTGTCCAAAGATACGTTCCCTCTAAATTTTCCGTATTTGCATCATGCAATACACTGCCGCCCTCATCATACATGGTTTTATCAAAAATCGGCGCTTTGGTCCAATCTCCGCGAAAACCACAAAACGGCATGCTGATATCCGGTATCGAAGCATCACTTTTGCCAAGGATGACAAACCCGTCAATAAAAAACCCGTTTGTGAAAATTTTGCTGTTTTCTTCAAGCTCCGCACGGTCAAGCACAACCTCTGTACTTATACTAACCTGCCCGTTTGCCGGAACCGTTATCGTATTCGCAAGAGTATCTTCTAACACCGTTAGCGGAACAGAATCGTCCAAAGTGACATAGTTTTGTCCGCTTTCACTATCTGTTACATAGCCATCTGTGAGCAGCTCAAGCGACACCTTATCATATGTAATTTCTTGATTTGATAAATTTTGAACTGAAAACTGAAGCGTAAAACGATCTTCAATTCCATCACCTAAGCTGACTTTCGTCTTTCCCGCATCTCCAATCAGGATTGCAGGCGTTTTCATTGCTTGTGCTGTGTTTACCAGTCCCGCACCCTGAACACGCGGAGAATATGGTGTCGCATCGCCGTTTCTTTCCGGCTGCCTAATGATGTCAGCCGCTGACATCAGCATATTTTCAATCCTGTTAACACGCTCTGCGCCGCTTAAGGAAATCCCGTTTTTATCCAAATACTCATTTATCAGCGCCGAAACTCCAGCAATATATGGCGAGGCCATAGACGTTCCGCTGTATACTGCATACTTATCATCGGGAACGGAAGAATATATTTTTCCGCCCGGCGCCGATATTTCCGGCTTTAACTCCAGCGTTTCGTCAACGCCCCAGGAAGAAAACGCCGATACTTTTCCCCCGCTTTCTGCCGTTTTATAAACGCTTGATATTGCAGAAACGGTAACCGTTTTAGTTTCTGCGTTTTTCAAAATTTCACCGCTTGATTTATCAATCATTGCCGCCGGCAGAGAAAGTTCATAAGTGGATGGCAGGGATTCTGTTCCATCTTCCGTGTTATAAAAAATGATTGCTTCCGCTCCGGCAGTCTTTGCATTGTCTGCTTTCTCAGTAAAATCCAAATTTCCGCGGCCGATCAGTGCAACTTTTCCGCTTACCTCTTTGCCGCTAAAATCTTCAGGAAAACCCAGCCCGCAGTCAACATATTCAACTTGCTTTCCGCTGTAGGCGGAATGAAATGTGCTTGAACTAAAAGCATTTTTATAAAACAAATTCTGACCATCAGCGGCAGTCAAAATTCCAAGGGAGGAAATTGCCTTTGCATTATTTGCTGAAGCAACCGCAATAGCCGTACTGTGAATTGCCGGTATGCCGGCGGTTGAATAATCGATCATCTCTACCGGAGCCGATTCGCTTTCATACCCCATCCCCTCATTGCCGCTTGAGACACACAGCATGATTCCTGCATTTTTTGTATTATCAAAAAGCTCTGAATATAATGATTTTCCCTCTTTGGATACATAAGCGCTCCCAAAGCTCAAATTAATAGCACACACACCAAGTTTTACCGCGTCGTCAATAGCCGCAACTGCAGCAGCATCACTGACATATCCGCCGGAAGTACCCACTTTCATCAGCACCAGCTGCGCCTCCGGCGCCACTCCGGAAAAAGTGTATTTGGTAATTTGACCTGTTTCCGATTTTGCAGTAAAGGAGCCATTGCTTCCTGCAACAATACCGGCAACATGCGTTCCATGAATAACATTCGGGTCATTGGAATAGGTATCGGAAGTTTTATTTACATAGTCATATGCAAACGGTATTTTTTCGCTTTTATACGCTTGGTTAGCCGTTACATCCACATTCATTGTGTTCTTAGAAATAATATCGCCAACCGCCTCTTTTGATAGTTTCGGGTTTTCAGGCGCCTGGTTAAAAAATGCGTGACCTGTATCAAATTCTGAATCAATCACAGCAACAACCTGGCCTTCGCCGCTGTATCCTGCTAAAGCAACATCGTCCGCCGTATCCGCCGGAAGCGAGGATCCCTGCTCAACCGCGCTTGCAAGCATGGTTTTTCTGTTTTCTGCTATATATACATTTTTAACGCCCGGAAGCGCCTCAATTTCCTTCATTTTGCTCTTCGGTGCATCGACAGAAAAGCCATTAAAAACAGCCGTGTATGTATAACCATTGTCTTCTTCCAGCTCTGTATCCTCACTAATTTCGCTCATAATACGCGCCTGAGTATGCAGAAGATCTTCCTCACGGCTTTTTGCCTCAGGACTGTCAAGATAATCCATTCCGATTTCTGCCGCTGTTTCACTTGCCAGAAGCGGGTCCCCTTCAACTTCTACAATAAACGTAACAATTTCATCACCGACCTTACCCTCGCTTTTGAGAGGAACAGCCGCAAAGGAAGACATAGATACTGACAGTGCAACGATGCTTGAAATAAATGCTGTAATTATTTTTTTCATATGTATAAACTCCTTCTCCGCTTAGGATACCTCTGCGTCCATTTGACGCATCGTTTTTATTCTCTGCATATCATTTCAATGATAATATTTTTTTATTTAAACTGTGCCTTTGTTTACTTCGTTGTTTTTCAGCATACATAATTGTATTTTATCATTAATTGCAGTTATTGTCAATTCTCTTGCACCGCAAAATAAATGTTGTTTTTTTAAATTTTATACTGGCAAATCGTTTTTCATCTCTGTACATTTGGGTTATTTTAAAGGAGCAGGCAATATGCCTGCTCCTTAGCTTTCGGGGTGAAATCCTGCCGTTAACCGGATTGTCTAAGCATCTCTGTTTAGCTTAATCACAGCAACTGTCGCGGCTCCGGACCTGTTCTTTACATTGCTGTTAAACGTAAGGCTAAAACTCGTCTGGGCGGGGACATCAATAATGATGGAATTCGAACCATATGCACTGGTATAGTCCGTTCCCGTTTTAAAATAGATACCGTAAATCAGTTGCGCCGAGCCGTTAAAAGAAGGCGTAATCTGCATATACCCTGTCTTCTCCAAGATAGTTGACACGCTATAGGATATATAATAATATCCAGGCTGCAAAACAATTTGATTATTGTCTTCCAGCACAATATTGCCCGTTATATCTGGCTGGCTGGTTCCTAGCCCTATTTTTTCATTGTTCGTAAACCGCGCTTCAAAAGTTGCAAACGAAGCAAAAATATCATTTGCGGCAATCCCTTTTTGTCCTTGAGGAATACCGAAATTCAGCACAACGCCATCTTCCGTTTGGGTTGCTGTCACTTCAGCTGGATCCTCCGGCGGAAGGGTAATGGTTTCGCCAACTGTTACAACTGGCGTTTTTCCTATCGGTCCCTGCGGCCCAGGCTCTCCCTGCGGCCCCTGCGGCCCACGGCAAGGACAGCAAGGCTTTTCCGGCCACGGACAGCAATGCCTTTTCATATCCTCTTTTTCTTTTCCAAATGGATGATCAAATTTTAATTTCAATGTTTTTCACCTCAATCATAAACTGGGAATATTCCCGTTTGTAATAAACGCACTGCCGAAAAGTTGCAAACGACAATGGGGTGCGTATCATATTTTTCTATGAGCGTACAAAGTACCTCATAATAAAATATGCAAAAATAACATGAGGGGTGAAAACATTATGAAATCATTACAACAACAGGGCTCTGCCCTCTTGCATATAAAAAAAGGGAACAAGCGCTGACAAGCAATTTGTCAGTCTTGTTCCCCAAAATATCATCAAAGCTTATCCGCTAGTCAATCTTGCGGACCCCAGCCTTGCTAAAATCCGGCAAGCGATATCCAAACGCCAAATAGGGAGACTCACTTTTTAACCGAAAGTCTCCGTTCTGCGCATCGAAAAAGCAGGGATCTTCTAACACACTGCTGCGGTCAAAGCCATATTCCTCCCGCCACCTTTCGATAGAAATAGCCTCAGGCTCATCTTCCCAATGCACTTTCAGCAAAATGGAATTGTCCCCGCTTGAAAAGAGGTTGTGCTCCGACTCTGCAAAACGCCCTTCATTATAATTGTGGAAAAAAATGGGATGTCCGCTATGGTACACGATGTTATATTCACATTTTTTGATGCTCGGAATATCCCATTCGTCGCCAATAGAGCCTATCACGCCTTTTGAAATGTAATTATTTACTGCTACATTTCCTCGAATCATGTGGTTCTTTCCTTTTACAAAAATACCATTCCACATTTCGCCTTTGCCGTGATGCTGCAAATCATGCAGCCGGATCGTACAATCCCCCACTCCCCACGACTCAACCATTCCCGTATCCTGTGAATCCATATTGGCGTATGAAACGTCGTTATATTCTACAATGTTTCGGCGGCACAGCGAATACTCCTTCATATTCTCCCGAGTTACCGTCACATCCCCGACGCTTTTCCCGGATGTCGTTCCTTTCATGCTGATGCCATAACGATTGGTATGAGAAATCGTGTTGTGTGCAATCAAAGTGTCGCTGCACTGGATAATCTGAATCCCTGCACCATGTCCCACCAATTCGCCGCAATAACAAATATCATTATCGCAAAACGTATGATGCTTGGTTGCACAAATATCTTTTTGATAAATTCCCTGAACCTGAATGCCAGTGTGACCCATATGACGCATTTGGCAGTGTTTTACCTGAATATATTCATTATATCCTTTGAGAAACACCCCATGAAAACCTGTATTAAGAATTTTGCAATTTTCCACGGAAAGGCCGCGGCAATCCTGTATCCATACAGCCCCGTCATGCACGTCATCATAATACTCCGGCAAAACTTTGACCACTTCGTCCATTGCGTCTGTATACCCGATTGTAAGATTTTTAAATATAAGGTTATGTACACCGGTACAGTGAATAACCTGCGGAGCAACAGGGAGAACGACCTCAGGAGGATTATTTCCCTCAAAAGGGATTACCAATGTTTCATTGGCGTCCTCATCCCGGTAAAATTCTCCCGGCGCCTGCAAAAAGTCACGGGAGCCATGCAAAAAATAGCGGGAACCCGCTCCGGCTGTAAACGCCAACGGATTTTCCAGCGTTATTGTACCAGATGTATAATCCATTTCCTTCACCCGCACAGTATTGGTAAACCAATTCCAATAACCCTCGGGACCTCCGGGCCAGATCGTAACTTTTAAGTTTTTTCTATCTTGGATAACAGGAATTTTTCCCGGAGCAAATTGAAGTGTCTCCATTTCTCCGCCGGTGGCCTTTAAATATCCTTGTTTCGGGTACCTTGCCTCCGTATACCGGTTTGCCGACCCATAAAGCGTATGGGTGCCGCCGCAATCAGGATAAGCATAACAGCCTCCCTCCCGCAGCTCGCCTTTATCAAAACGGCGCCCTCCGGATAATATGGCCTCTTCTCCTTCTAAAGAACGGTAAGTGACATGAAAACCGTTTTGCCCGGAATCTTCTTCTGTAAAAGATATGGGTTCCTGCAATTCATAAAACCCTCCGCCGATCCAAACGGTTACATCGTCCGTCATGTTTTTTGCGCATTTCCGCGCTTTTTCCTGCGCTTTCTGTATGGTAAGAAACGGTTCTTCTTTTGTTCCTTGCGCATTGTCATTTCCTTTTGCGGATACATAAATTGATATCATATTTTCCCCATTCCGCCGCAGCGCTGCGGCTTTCGTTTTATTTCTTTTTTCTGCTTTTATTTGTTAACCAATTTTCCGGTTCTGCGCCGCCTCGTACATGGCGATAATGTTTTCCACCGGCGTGTCCGGCTGGATTAGGTGGGTCGGTGCCAAGATATACCCCCCGTCTTTCCCCAGCACCGTGCAAATCCGTTTTACCTCTTTTTTTACTTCCTCCGCAGATAAATACGGAAGCATACTTTGAATGTCAATTGCCCCGTTAAACACCAGCTGCTTGCCGTATTTTTCTTTCAGCACAGCGATGTCCATCCCAGCTGCGCTGGTTTGAATCGGATCTAAAATATCAACTCCCATTTCCATCAAATCCGGGATCAGATCCACCACAGATCCGCAGGAGTGGAAAAAGATTTTTACATCAAAATTTTTCTTAATTTCCCGGTAAAATTTTTCATATAACGGTTTAAAATACCGGCAAAACATCTCTCTTGAAATCAACAGTCCGTTTTGCGAACCATAATCGCCGCCCCCGTTTAATTCATGGATCCGTCCGCCGCCTGCTTCCAGGGTCTTCAGCGCATGTTCCAGACGGAATTTGTTGTGCTGCTCAATCATGGCAACGGCCAGTTCTTCGTCTGCCGCCAGCGTAATTAAAAAATTTTCATCCCCTGCCCACATTGAGACATGCTGCAAACCGGATGGATCGCCGTGCGCGGTGATCCAATATTCACCCTGGCGTTCTAATTCGTCAATTTGTTCTTTCACTGCGGAAAAATCCCACCATGCGATATCGCCGCACCAGCCAAGCCTGCCCTCTAAATCTTCTTTTTCCTCCACATCCGCCCATGGATAATGAATGCAGGACTCGATAGTTGTCCCATTGCTTGTTGGAATTTTTTTATAAACAGGGCCGCCTGAAACAATAATTTCATACGAGCCATCCTCAAAATGCTTCAATTCCGGTCCAATATATCTGGGTCCTACCTGCCGCCGGTCAATATCAAAAATACGATTTATTTCCATGGGTGTGCT
This sequence comes from uncultured Eubacteriales bacterium, assembly GCA_949299615.1. GTDB lineage: Bacteria > Bacillota > Clostridia > UBA1381 > UBA9506 > RGIG1666. Next base: position 19,870 of record CASGBM010000038.1, read on the forward strand.
TGCTCCAAAATACCGGTACAGTTTTTCCATCACTTCTACTTCTGCCTGAAAACCGCACGGAACGCGGTCGGGCGTCTGATGGTTCACTGCCGCTTTCACCCTTTCATAAGACGTCATTTCTGTTCCTCCTCAAAAATGAAACATGATAAATGCATTGATATGTTTTACATTATAACGGTCTGAAAACAAAATATCAATCGCACAAATTACAAAAATATAGTACGGTTTCTCTTATTTAAACCATTGTTCATGCGGAATTTATTTTTTCCAAACTGTTAAAGGATTGTTGATAAATTGCATACACACAAATACAACCTCTAACGCAGATTGTTAAAGGTTGTATTAAAAATGTTTTTCTTTCCTTAACGGACGATCAGCACTTCCTGCGCAACCGTGTAACTTAGATACACAAAGATCAAATCATCTTTTTCGATTTCTGAAGATGTTGCAACAGAAACGCGGTCTTTCTCCGTGTCATAAATATATGTGGAAACGGTTCCCACATCGAGTCTCCGCATGGTTTGTGCACCGCTGATATCAATCATAACCGAGCTGCCCGTACTTTTTGTCACAAGCCCTGTTATCGTTTGGAAACGGGCGTTAAAACCGTTTGGATCCCCATAAGCGGGCTGGGAAGCGTCAAACACTTTTGAAATGGAGGTGACTTCGCCTTTCCCGCTTCTGGCATACTGTACGGCGTCGCCGCGTTCTAAACCGTCAAATAAGGAATCATTCTCCGCATACAGCTGCACTTTTTTGCCGTTTTGATACCCGGTCAGCATTTTTACGACATTATCCTCTGCATCCAGCCCCTGCCCAATACGGTCAACAATCACAACCGGCGCCGAAGCATCTACTGTCCCGCCTGCCGGGAATAAAAGAACGGCTTCTGTTTCCATCATATCATCTATATTGTAAAATTCACAGATATACTGTTCTTCCTGACGGATGCTGTCCAGGTTTTTAACAGCAATTCCTTCCACATCCCATATATACTGCCCGGAATCATCTACCGACCGCGGAACGGTAAAGATGGTGGTTTTTGCCGTCATATAACATTCTCCGCTGAATGTTTTGGATTCAATTTTATACAAACGGTTTTTCTCCGCCCCGTCTTTTCTAAGATAGTTCGAATCACTTGGATCCACCGTTTCCTGAACGGTGTTAAGACGGCTGATTTCGCCGCTTCCGTTCAGTTGATACGCCACCAGCTGCGGCGACTGCAGCTCTTCCAAGGCAGCAATGTCTTCCGCCTCCTGCGCGAGTGAACTTCCGTTGTAATAAACCGTTTCTGCAAGCGGGATGTCCTTTTGCTCGTCCTCTGCGGTGTAAATACGCAAACGAACTAAGTTGTCAATTCCTTTCCCAACATCCACGCCGAGCAAAATACCGAATTTTTTCATCCCAATTCCCGACAGGTTAAACGCCGCGACTTCATTTTGCGCATCGAGATAAAACGTCCCTTCCTGCAGCAGTTTAAACTCTGTTTCCCCAGACGTCATATAGCTTGGAGAAACATAATAGAGGGAACCTGCCACACGGATCTGCATCCTTGCGTTTTCGTCAATCAATTCCTCCACCTTGCCGGTAGTAGAATTTTGGGAAACAACCAAGCGGTAATATTCTGCGTTTTCCGTATCCACCACCAGACGCTCTACGCCATTTACCGTTTCTGTTATCATTTTATCCGCATAGACGGATATAATATCCCATTCTTTGATCTGGGCAAGTTCGATCGGTGTGCCGTCTTCTAGTTCAATCGTGTATGTGACGTCCGAATCCAGCGTGATCCCTTTTTGCCCGTATTTGTCCGTAATACGCATGGAACTGCCGACCGTGCCGCCGGACACATAGTTAATATAGCACTCTACAAAAATAACGTCATAAGATCCGTCCAAATCGCGGTCCAAAAGCTGGAAAAAGCTGTTTTTCCGAGAAAACAAATTACTCAAATCGCTCCTGTCCGCAACTTGGTTCGTGATAACATCCGCTGTCCCGCAGTAAACCGTTTCACTGTGCCCATCTATTTCATAGGTAAGCAGCTGGTTTTCAAATTTACTGATAGCATCCGAAGACAGCTCTAATATTTCATTTCTGTTTCTCTGTGCGCGGATAGACACCAGTTCCCTGTCATTTGCACTTTCTTCCCGGTAATAATACTCAACGGCATATCCCAGCAAATCTGCCGCCTGGGGGACTGCCGTGGTCAAATAACTTTCATAGTCAATTGCCACGCTGTTTTTGCCAACACTGCTTTCGCCAGTAAGGGAAGTTGCAGCATTTGCGGTAACCACGCCTGTTCCGCGCGTGATACCATGCACTTCTTCCAGCAGCGTTCCCGCTTCCTGATAGGTGTCATAATTGCCGGAACTTACACCAATCTGCTTTAAGATCGGTGTATTCACCACGTCTACCAAAAATCCGGCAAAAGTGTCCCAGGTAAGCGGTTCCACCATATCAAGGCCTGTGAGCAAACCAAGACCCGAGGCTGTGGACAAAAAGCCGTTTGGATACCCGCCGCGCTGATATGCGTAAACATAGTATCCTAATACCATCAGCATCACTTTAATCGCCTGGGGGTAGGTCACAGCCTCATTCGGACGGAATGTCCCATCGGTATAACCGCTCATAAGCCCCATTTGGGCTGTTAAATTAATGTCTACTGAACAAATGGTTTTGCGAAACCATTTGTGTGAAATTTACAATTTCACACCTAAAAACAGCATTAAAATGCTATTTTTAGGTTC
>CASGBM010000039.1 GCA_949299615.1 uncultured Eubacteriales bacterium
TTTTGGCAAAAAAAGCACAAAAACCTTGCACCTAAACAATTCTGAAACGCTTACAAACCGCTATGCGGCTGCGTTTCAGAATTGTTCAGCAGTCATTACCTATACATTATCTAAATCATGACATTATCTTTTTTCTTAATTCTTCCCGAATTTTTACATATTCAGGAAAATCATTAAAAAATTCTATTTTTTGACCCATCACGCCTCCAAGATTAACCACACCATCTCGAATCACAAACTCTGCAAAAGAATATGCCATATCTGACATGATGTCCTTAGCCGCCTCCTCACAAACAAATTCGTTAGGGTATCGGCTGTAAAAATCAAAAGAATAAGGCAAATCCGTATAATAACTGTAAATCTCGCGGTAAAATTGATCGGCAAATTGATATGTAATGCTATTTTTATCATAAAAATACGTATTTTTTTCAAATGATGTAGCGCCTTCAGGAAACTTCGCTGTTTGATCTATCTGCTCTTTGGCAATTTCACCATCAAACTTCATCAGCGCCGCCGCATGGACAAGATCTATATCTGTATATGCTGTACCCTTTTCATTTAATACATCAAGGTAATCAATGATTAATTTTTTGCCTTTCATGTCTTCCGATTGCCGATAAGTTTCTCCGTCTTCTAAGCTCTCCATCGCGTCTTTTATAATCATTTGTACATCTCTCGGATAATCCTTATACTCTTCTAAAACAATTGTCTCATTTCTTCCTGCCGCCACAGAACCGTCATCAATCACTTTCAACGGTTTTTCCAAACCCAAACCGTCTGTTCTAAAAATAACATAGTCCATCTGGTCCATCTCTTCATCGGATAAAAAAGTTTTTACTTTCTCCCAGCTCATTCGTGCATTTTCTGATATCGGCAAATTTTTATCTGCTTTTGCTTCTTTGATTGTAACATTAAAACTTCCGTTCTGTTTCGTAATTTCACAATCAATCATTATTCATATAAAAACCTGCTACAATGTCTTGATACTGTTTTCTTAAAAACTCACCCTCAAGAGGCTCAAGTTTTAGGGTTATGTAATAAGGTATGTCATTATCATCAAGACATACTGCAACAAACATTTTTCCGCCTATCATATACCGAATCCAATTCCAATTTTCAGTATTTTTTGTTACACCCGATTTTGTCATTAAATATTCGTCAAGCCATGTATATCTCATATTTGATCGCCGTCCTTATATTTAAATATTATACATAAAGAATGGTATTTCCGTCGGGATCGGTTAAAATCAATTCCATACCACCCCAAAATGTATTGATCGGTTCGGGACAGTCAATGCCCTTTGCTTTCAAAGCTTCATATACCTCTAACACTTTGCCATCAGTGGTAAAATACAAGTTATTACAACAAGGTTGTTCTTTATCTTCAGGAATAGTCCAAATCCAAATTAGCGGTTCCGTATCATCAGTCAAAGCAAGGGCAGCGCCGAAATAATCGTCAGATTCCTTTTCTTGAACAACACGAAGACCTAATGTCTTATAAAAATCAAATATCTTTTGTGGTTGTTTTGAATAGTAGTTAATTCCGTGAAATTTCATTTAATAAAATCCTTTCTAAACTTGATAAGCAATTCGGGCACCAATTTGGTACCAAATTATCAAAAAACCAGTATAGTTTCAAATGCCATAATATACAAAAAAATAGCATTACAATGGATTTCAAGGTTTCATGCTTTTGGACAAATCATATTCAAATACTATTTTTTATTATAACATGATTCCATTCTACCCGCAATGATTATTTTATAGAATATAAAAAAGCCAGACGGTTTAAAACCGCCCGGCATAATTGCAATAGAACCATCAAGCTTTGCCGCTGCTTCCAAACAGCTGCATCTTTTGGCGCACCACTTCCTGCACCGTATTTTTTGCAACCTGAAGCGCAATTTCAAATGTATTGTTGTTATTAAAAGCATATGTATAAGCCTGATGCGCAGCCAAACACATTTCTGTGCAAATATTTACCTTTCGGATCCCATTTTGAATCGTATTGCGGAAATCATCATCCGACAAACCGCTTCCGCCGTGTAAAACCAAAGGTCTCGTAGAAATTTTATAAATATCCGCCAAACGCTTAATATCAAGCACGGGTTTTTTCTTATATTTTCCATGCGCCGTTCCAATAGCAACGGCCAAAGCGTCAATATCCGCACGTTCAATAAAATCATTTACTTTTTCTACTTCGGTATACTGCTGCTCATGACCATCATCTGCGCCGCCTTCCGCACCGCCGACATGGCCGAGTTCTGCCTCCACACTAACACCTAAAGCATGAGCAACTTCGCTGATTTTTTTGGTGTTACGAATATTTTCTTCATAAGGAAGAGCGCTTCCATCATACATAACGGAAGTAAACCCGCCGCGCATCGCATCATAAATCTTGGCAAAATCCGTACCGTGATCAAAATGCAAGCAAACCGGAACGGTTGCCTCACGAGCAATTTTTCCCATAATTTCATAAGCATATTTAAACGGAATGACCGGCAGGTGAACTTCTGCAACTCCTAAAATGATTGGTGATCTCTCCTGCTCCGCCGCGTCAATAATACCGCGGGCCATCTCCAAATTCAGCATATTAAACAACCCTACGCCATATTTTCCGCGTTCTGCCTCACAAAGAATCTCTTTTAACGTAACCAGCACCTGCGAACACTCCTTCACTTTCGTTTATCAAAGTATAAATTAATAAAATGATTATACTAATATTATACCACATTAATCACAGAATTGCAAGAGGCATTCACAGAAAAAACAAAAAAAGTAAACGCAATCAAAGATTTTTTATTCCGCAATACTGGCAATCGGCACATCCACATCAATGTCAGCAGAATAATCCACATTCGGCAGACCAAATCCAAACATACGGTAAAATTCTTCCCAATATCCATCCACATCTGCCAGCTCATCCAAATTTTCGGTTGTAATTTTCTCCCAAGCCTCGCTCACCTTTTCCTGCACGTCACTTCGCAGTTCCCAATCATCCACACGCAGCATACATTCTCCATCCGTCACCGGCGGTTCTTTTAACAGCTTTTGCGCAAACAAACGGTACATTTGTTCAATGCACCCTTCCTGCAATCCCATCTGTTTCATAATTTTATACAAAATCGCCGTATACAGCGGAACGACCGGAATCGCAGAACTTGCTTGCGTTACCAAAGCTTTATTAACGGAAACATACGCTTTTAGCCCACATTCAGCAAATTCTTTTGTCATTTCTTTTGCCGTACGGTAAAGATGATCTTTTGCCGCACCGATCGAGCCGTGATAATACATCGGATGCGTCAGCTCCGGTCCGATATAAGTATACGCCATCGTTACCGCGTTTTCTGCTAAAACGCCGGCTTTAGATAACGCGCATATCCAGTCTTTCCAGTCTTCGCCGCCCATTACCTTTACAGTATGATCAATTTCTTCTTGGGTTGCCGGCTCAATCGTTACCGGAACCACCGTCCGGTTTGCCAAATCAATGGTTTTGTTGGTATAGGCTTCTTTCGTCGTTTTCAAAACACTGGATACGGTTTCCCCGTCAGGCAATGTCCGCCTTGGAGCTGCTAAGCTGTAAACCACCATATCCACACTGCCCCAATCTTTGCGGATCAGCTCAATCGTCTCCTCTTTCACTGCCTGGGAAAAGGCATCTCCGTTAATTGATTTTGCATACAGCCCCTCATCCGCGGCAAATTCCTCAAATGCAGCCGTATTGTACCAGCCGGCGCTGGCTGTTTTTTTCCCGTTTGACGGCTTTTCAAACATAATTCCAATAGTTTTTGCGCCTGCAGAAAATGCCGCCGTAATTCTCGAAGCCAAACCATATCCGGTTGATGCGCCAATCACAAGAACATTCTTGCAGCCGCCGCATTTCGGCTGTGCTTTCACATATTCGATCTGCTGTCTTACATTTTCCCTGCACCCAGCCGCATGCGCTGTCGTACAGATAAATCCTCTCACCTTTGGTTCAACGATCATTTTCTTCTTCCTCTCCTCCAAAATCATGTCTTTTTATGATTACCATTTATGATATAAAAATCTATTATCTTAAATGAACGTTTCTAATCCCTGCTCAGTATCACGAGCAAAAGTCCGCCCTTTAAGCTGACCTTTGCCGTATCGTCCGTAAATTCATTGCTAACGCCATAAGGGTTTCCAAATTCCATCGTGCCGTTCATAACAGGATAATACAACCCTTCTGTCACAATCCCCTCCGCTTTTCCAATCGGCAAAAGAGATACATGCCAACCGGTTTTTTTCGAAAATTCCGTTTTTTCACGAATTAAAAAAACTTCGTTCTGTTCATTTGCAATCTTCATATCCACACCGGCATCCAACGCAATTTTTAACAAATGAAGATTGGCAATCGTATGATCCAGCCTTGTCCCAATCGCACCCAGCAGCAATATTTCACAAAAACCATGCTCTATGGCATAATAAACACATTCATGCGAATCCGTCCTGTCCTTTTCTACCGGCAAAACTATTTTTTTCCCTGCTGTTACCTGCTCTTCCGGAAACGAATCAAAATCGCCAATCACAACATCCGGTACCAATCCGAGCTTATAGGCATTTTGATATCCGCTGTCGGCGCAGATCACGATGTCATCTTCTCTAAAATATTCTTTGTAAAAGCTGGGGTCGAATATTTCCCCGCCGGCAATAATTACCGCCCTCACTTCCCCATCTCCTTCATCGCGCGCACCACAGCTGCCGGGTTTTCCGCGCCGAAAACAGCGCTTCCTGCAACAATTACATTGGCACCGGCACCAAGTGGCACCTGCAGGTTGGAAACGGAAATACCGCCATCCACTTCAATATCAAAATCCGGTCCGAACATTTCTCTCGCCTTTTCTATTTTCATATTGACCTCCGGCAGATATTTCTGCCCTCCAAATCCGGCAAAGACCGTCATCAAAAGCAGCATATCAATCTGACCGCGATACGGCATTGCCCGCTCTAGCGGCGCGTCGGGATTTAAAGCCAGTCCCGCTTTTTTCCCAAAAGCATGAATCTTGCGAATGGTATATTCTATGTCGCTGTCTGATTCTATATGAATGGTAATAATATCAGAACCAGCCTTTGCAAAATCTTCGATATATTTATGCGGCTGCGAAATCATTAAATGGGTATCAAATACCAGCTTGCTGTGTGGACGCAGACTTTTAATAATCGGTACGCCAAATGAAAGATTCGGGACCAAATGCCCGTCCATCACATCAATATGTAAATAATCTGCCCCCGCCTGTTCCACTTCCGCTATACACTCTCCCAGGCGTGAAAAATCAGCAGCCAAAATTGACGGAGCCAGCTTCACGATTTCATCCACTCCTTCACTTGTTTTAAAGATTCATATAACTCACAATAACTTTCATAGCGGCTGGCATTAATTTTCCCTTCTGCCAAAGCCGTCTTCACCGGGCAGTCCGGTTCTTTGATATGAGCGCAGCCGGTAAAGCGGCACATTCCCAAATACGGTTTAAACTCCGGAAAATGCTGCTCCAGTTCTGCCGCCTTCAGCCCCTGCACTTCAAACGAACTAAAACCCGGCGTATCAAAAACAAAACCGCCTTCCGGCAAAGAAAACAATTCCACGTGTCTCGTTGTGTGGCGTCCCCGCTTAATCTTTTCGCTGACACGACCCGTTTCAAGATGTGCGCCTTCTGCCAAACTATTTAAAATACTGGATTTTCCCACACCGGAAGTTCCGGCAAACGCCGTAACTTTTCCTTTCAGGCAATTTTTTAATTCTTCTGTCCCGTCTCCGTTGATACTGCTGGATAAAATAACCGGAAAGCCCGCCTCCTGATAAATCTCTGCCAAATCCTTCGACTCCTTTGGCGCAAGATCAATCTTGTTAATGCAGATAATACAGTCCACCCCAGCAGACAAAGCGGTCACAGTCAGTTTATCGACCAGACGCAAATTCGGCTCCGGCTCTTTTGCGGCAAAGGTAATCACAACCTGATCCAAATTCGCCACCGGCGGCCGGATAAACGCATTTTTCCGGGGTAAAATCTCATCCAGGCTTCCCGTCATTTCTTCCTCATTCACAAGGCTCACCCGAACGCGATCCCCCACAATCGGCACAACGCTCTGATTGCGAAACTTTCCTCTTGCCTTTGTTTCGACAATCCCTCTCTGTGTCATAATATAATAAAAACCGCCGATCCCTTTTACGATAACTCCTTCCAGCATCCTGCACCTCTTAACCTTTTGTTACAGGTTCCACCCGGCATAATGCGGGCAGACCCCATGCGTTTGCATTTTCATTATATTTCTCTTGCCTGTTTTATCGTTTCCAGCCCATAAGAGCAATTCTTTGTTTTGCCTGAATTAAACAGCTACAATGTCGGGGTTCCGCCAGCAGGCGGAACCCCGACATCTGTCATCACACTATCCACATCGCCTTTTATTTATCACGCATTCGGCGAAACCGGTTTAATCGTCGGCCGCTCTGTCGCCGGCGCCTGTGTTTCCACTGGCATCTGTGTTGGTTTCGGCGTCTGCGGAGGCTCTGTTGCCGCCGGTGGCTCCGTCGCCGCCGGACCGGAACTCAGCCGAATATCAATGCTTGTCTTCTCCTTCACTTCCACTCCGGCGCGAATCGATTGCGCAGCAACGGTTCCTTTCTGGCGGGAACTCTCCACCGTCCCAATCGACCCCCATGTCAAGCCGGCGTCTAACAGTGCAGCTTTTGCCTCCTCCTCTGTTTTCCCTAAAAGATTAGGCACAGCAACCATTTTCTCATCCTTGCCTGAACTTACATAAATTGTAATCGTGTCGCCTTTTTTACATTTTGTTCCCTCAGACGGTGATTGACGAATGACATACCCTGACGGAATGGAATCACTGGTCTCACTCACAACATTCGGAACCAATTCCAAATCCCGTATCATTTCCTGCGCATCCGAATCTTTGTGGTTTACCAAATCCGGAACCGCAATGCCTTCCCCTCCCAGACTGACAACAACCTTAACTTTTGCATTATCCTTAACTTTTTTATTGGGAGTTGGATTTTGGGAAATAATTTTTCCTTCGTCCACTTCCTCACTTTCTTCTTCCCGCTCCACCACAATTTCAATCTTAGTGTTTTTCACTAGTTCCTGCGCTTCTTCCACAGTCATATTTCTAAAGTCCGGAAGTTCCACATCCGCTCCCGACGGTGCCAAAAAGAAGAAATAAAACAACACGCCGAGTAATACAACAACACCTATTCCCGTCCCAATGCCGGCAATAACGCCAATGCGGTCTTTTTTCTTCTGCTGTGGCGTTTTTTGTTTTTTCCCGTTTTTCTCCTGCTGTGGCAGCTGTCTTCCCTCATGACCTAAAATTTCATCCGGCAATACATGATTGCGCGCTTCCACTTTCGGAACGTACATGGTCTCTCCATCGCTCACGCGGGGATCAAAAGCAACCGGTGTACCCAAATACACCTTTTTTAAATCAATCATCATTTTCGTTGCCGATTCATATCTTCTGGACTGCTCTTTGCTCATTGCGCACGAGATAACATTTTCTAGCGACTGCGGTATTTCCGGATTCAGCTGTCTTGGAGGCGTAGGCTCTTTTTCAATATGCTGCATAGCAATCGCCACAGCCGTATCCCCTTCAAACGGGAGCCGTCCTGTCACCATTTCATACATTAACACACCCAAAGAATAAATATCCGTTTTTGCGTCAATATAACCGCCTCTCGCCTGTTCCGGAGAGAAATAATGAACCGAACCCATAGCCGCCGGGCCGCCGGTCGTAATCGTGCTGGTGCTCATCACCTTAGCAATTCCAAAATCCGTAATCTTAAGCGTACCCTCGCGCGTAATAATGATATTGTGCGGCTTAATATCTTTGTGAATAATTCCCTTTTTATGCGCATGTTCAAGCCCGGAACAAATCTGCGCAGCATAATCGACAGCTTCTTTCCACGGAATGATCCCTTTGGCATCAATATATTGCTTTAGTGTAACACCCTCCACATATTCCATTACAATATAATCAATATCGCCATCCTGTCCAACATCATAAATGGACACAATATTCGGATGCGAAAGGCTTCCCGCAGACTGTGCCTCCGCCTTAAAACGGTGAATAAAATCCTTGTCCTCCCGAAATTCCGGACGCAGAACCTTCAGTGCCACATAGCGGTTTAACATCAGACATTTTGCTTTGTAGACAACTGCCATGCCGCCCTTTCCGACTTCTTCTATTATCTCATAACGATTTCCAATCAATTTTCCCGTCATCATATCTCTTATCATCTCCGCATCAATATTTCAAGCATCGTCCGTCATATTTTCAAAAGAACTGCCGTAATGTTGTCAAACCCGCCGTTTTCGTTTGCAGCATCCACTAAAGTGTGTGCTGCTTCTTCCATTCCTTCTGCCTCTTGAATGAGCCGATACATTTCCTGATCCGTCAGCATGTTGGAAAGCCCATCCGTACATAATAAAATAATATCATTGGTACGCACTTCAAATTCATACACATCAATTTCAATGTGCGGATCCGTACCGACCGCCCGGGTAATCACGTTCTTTTGCGGATGATTCCGCGCCTGCTCCGGCGTAATCTGCCCGCTTTGCAGCAATTCAGCCACCAGAGAATGATCTGACGTAATTTTATGAATTACATCCTCGCGGATGATATACGCTCTGGAATCGCCAACATGTGCAACCGTTGCATGATTCCCGTATAAAAAACACACTGTCAGCGTAGTCCCCATGCCGGCAAATTTGACATTGTCCTGCCCTTCCGAATAAATCAGTTTATTTGCACTTTTAATCGCTGCAATCAATAAATCCCGAATTTGTTCGGTCGGAACTTGATCTGTAAAATACTGATTAATAAACTCACTCACTTCACCAATCGCAGCTCCGCTGGCAGTTTCTCCGGCATTGTGTCCGCCCATACCGTCGGCAACCATCGCATAAATTGCGTTCATTTTACTGACATATTCCGAAACGTAAAAGTTGTCTTCATTGATCGGCCTGGTTTTTCCCAGATCCGTACAGGTTCCTATTTTCATTCACTGCTTCACCTCTGCAAATTAAATCGATCTTATTGCTTGCTCTCCATAACAGCTTTTCTCAGTTGCCCACAGGCTGCGTTAATATCACTGCCCAGTTCCCGGCGTACGGTAACAGAAAAACCCAAATTTTCTAAAGACTCCTGAAATTGCCGCACTTGTTTTGATTCGCTTTTCTTAAAATCCCGTTCTTTTACAGGATTAATCGGAATTAAATTTATATGCACCAGCATTTTTCCAAATAACTTAGCAAGCTCCTCTGCACATGCCTTTGTGTCGTTTTCTCCTCGAATCATAGCGTATTCTACGCTGATCCTCCTGCCCGTCGCCGCCAAATATGCCTGCAGCGCCCGCATTAATTCCGGCAACGGATAGCGTACATCAATCGGCATAATTTTCCGCCGCTGTGCATCAAACGGGGAATGAAGAGAAATCGAAAGCGTAATCGGCATATTTTCCTTTGCCAGGTCATAAATCCGATCCACCACACCGCAAGTAGACAGCGAGATGTGACGGTAGCCAATCTTTAATCCATCTTTATGATTGACATTCTTCAAAAATTTTATCACCGCGTTATAATTGTCCAGCGGCTCGCCAATACCCATCATTACAATATTAGAAATTCTTCGCCCCGAATCCTCCTGTGCCTTCATCACCTGGTCTATAATCTCCGATGGTGTAAGGTTTCGAACCAATCCGCCAATTGTCGAAGCGCAAAACCGACACCCCATCCGGCATCCCACTTGCGAAGATACACAAATCGTATTGCCGTGCTTATAACTCATGAGCACGCTTTCAATGAGATTTCCATCCCGAAGACGAAACAAATATTTGATTGTTCCATCCAGCTTAGAAACCAATTTCTTTTCTATTTCCAAATGTCCAATCTCGCATAACGAGTCTAATTGTTCTCTCAGTTCTTTGGACAGATTGGTCATTTCTTGAACTGACTTTGCACCGCGGTAAACCCACTCAAATATCTGTTTTGCACGAAACGGCTTTTCTCCCAGCGATGCGACCCAGCCGGATAACTCCTCAAAAGTCATATCTTTTAAATCCAGCTTGTTCATCAGGCTCTCCTTTTCATTTTACAAATAAAAAATCCGTCGCACCCATCAAGGTCCGGATATAATGTAACATAGCCTTTTGAAAGCTTTGTCTGCACATCTTGAGACATATGTGTGCTTCCTGCCGGCAATAGCTCAAATTCGGGATGCGATTTTAAAAACTCTTCTATTAATTCCGTATTTTCCTCCGGATTCACCGTACAGGTACTATATACCATTTCTCCTTCTATTTTAAGATATTTTGAGCAAATATTCAATATATTTTTTTGAATTTGCCTCAATTCGTTAAATTCGACCAATCCTTCTTTATATTTAATGTCTGGTTTTCTTCGGATAATACCAAGACCGGAGCAAGGGACGTCCAATAAAATCTTATCAGCCGTACCAAAATATTCACACTTCTCCTGCGCCGCATCCATCTGTGCCGTTTTCACAATCCCAATTCCCAAACGTTTTACATTATCTTCTACCGCTTTTAGTCTGTGTTCATATAGGTCAAATGCCAAAATTTCGCCCAGATTTTCCATTAATTCTGCCAAATGCGCCGTTTTTCCTCCGGGTGCCGAGCACATGTCCATGACTAAATCACCCGGCTTCGGCGCAAGCGCCAGTGCAGCCAGCTGCGAGGCTTGTCCCTGAATACTGAAATGCCCTTCCCGATACATCTGCAATTGTTCCGGATTTTTTCCGCGTTCAATGATAAGCCCGCAGTCCGTAAGCAAAGATGGGCTTGCAATAACCCCTTCCTTTTCCAATTGTTTTACCAGTCCAGCTTTCGTTGTTTTTAACGGATTCACACGGATAGAAAGCGGCGGCCGCTGGTTGTTTGCCGACAAAAGTGCTTCTGCGCGATCGCCAAACATTCTCTGGTACCACCGAGTCAAGTCCTCCGGATGAGAGTATTTTACACTGAAATAACATGTTTCCGAATTTTTCCTATCGGGCAGCGGCAGTTTTTTTTCCCGCGCCGCACGATGCAAAAGCGCATTGACAAAGCCAGCCGATGCGCTGTGGCCATACTTTTTGGCAAGCTTCACGCTTTCGTTCACCGCCGCGCTCATCGGAATCCGGTTCATGAAATACAATTGATACAGGCCCAGACGAAGAATTTGCAAAATGTACGGTGAAATTTTTTTGAGCCGAATGTTAGAAAAACAGCCAATAGCATAGTCCAGCGTAATTTGATATTGCACCGTGCCAAAAACCAATTCCTTAACCAGGGCGCGGTCTTCCCTTGCCAATTCGCTTTGCTGCATGCTGTGATCGAACAAAATATTCAAATATCCGTCCTTTTTCTCTGTTCCATATAAAATTTTCAGCGCTGTTTCTCTGGCAGAAACCATACTATCTCCTTTCTTCACCAAACCCTGCGTATCATTTTATCTTGCTAAAGATCCAGCAATCGCTCCGCATTTTTGTGGAAAACGCCCTCTTTCCATTCATTGCTAAATGCAAGGCTGTTGATAGCTTGTATGTTTTTCGCAAAGTTGCCCCACGGATAATCTGTAGCGAAAAGGATTTTTTTCTCATTGTGCCTTTTGTATAGTTCTTCCATTCTTTTAGGTTCTAAATAACCGGCAGTAACCGACGTGTCAATATAAATATCCTCGCCAATCAGATACTGCTCCGCCTGATCCCAATATTCAAATCCGCCCGTATGCGCAAACACCACTTTTTCTCCCCGAAAAAGCCCCAGTGTTTTTGCTGCGCGTTCCGGCGTGCAATGAACCGGATCCGGCAGCCCCAGGTCAAGACCGGAATGAAACAAAAGTACAAACCCCCGTTTTAAAATTCCCTCATAAATCGGCTGCATTTTCGGATCATCAACATAAAACTGCTGATAATCCGGATGCAGTTTAATTCCTCGAATCCCATGCTCCTTTAAATAATCCAGTTCCTTTTCCCACTCGCACTCAGGATAAACACTGCCAAAGGCAACAAAGTCACTTTCTTTATCTACCTCCACAGCAAAACGATTTACATTATGGGTCTGCCTTGCGTTGGTTGCTATATTCTGAATCACGGCAATATCAACGCCGTCGTGCCGCATCCATTTTCGCGTTCTTTCAAGATTCCCCCCCTCTTCCGGGGTTAAATGCGAACGCTCTGCCAACTCCTTTACCGCCCGGTCAGCCAGCTGATCGGGAAATAAATGAACATGAAAATCAATCACCAAATCAAACACTCCTTCTGGCTTTGCTTATATGCTCATGTTCAAAAATTGACAAACATCCGACACAAGTAAAGCCTTATTACGTCAAAAAGGGACGTTACGTCCCTTTTTTGTTTCATTTTTACCGCATCAAGTCCGGTATTTTTCTTCAAATTCGCGGTATAATGCCGCATATTCCTGCGGTTTTTCTTTTTGAAACGCCTTGGGGTCTTTATGCGGATCAAAATTCGGTTTTTCACTCATCAGTTGTTCCACACTAGTTGCAATGTTAGCGCAGTGATCGGAAATCCGCTCCAAATTCCCCGTCATATCCAAATATACAATTGCCGCATCTAAACCACATTCCTGATGTGCCATCCGGTTCAAATGTCCCATACGCATCCGCTGACGCATCTCATCAATTACATTTTCATATGTAGTGATTTTATGCGAAATCTCAATGTCCATCTCATCATAACACTTTACTGCAAGCAGCAAAATTTCGCCGACTGCATTCATCATTGCCGACAGGCTTTCGCGAGCTTTGTCCGAAATAATAACTCCGTCTCCATGCATTTCCTTTGCAATGTTAAACATATTCAAGCACCGGTCTCCGATTCTTTCAATGTCAATCAAAACATGGAACAAATTTGAAGTTTTTTTACTGTCCGCAGTGCTCAAATCCTCATCCACAATGCTCATTAAGTAACGACCGATGTTGGATTCATATGCATCAATTTGATTCTCATTTGCCCGCAGCTTCTCTTCGATGGAAAAATCAGATTCCAACACCGCTTTTTTGCTTAAACTGTAGTTTTCGCAAGCCAAATGTGCCATATGGATGGTTTCTTTTTTCGCCTGTTCTACAGCAAGAGGCGGATTCATCAAAAACCGGCTGTCCAAAATTGTCTCTTCTTCATACGTTTCTTTTTTATCTTTTACAATATAATTGGCAAGCTTTACCAATTGATTAGAAAACGGCAGCAATAAAACCGTATTTACAACATTAAAAGTCAAATGGAAATTTGCAATCCCGCTTTTATTAATCTCATCGTCCCAAAACGGAATAAAATGCTTTAGAGAATACAGCACAACCAAGAACACAATTGTGCCGATCACGTTAAACGACAAGTGAATTACCGCCGCGCGTTTTGCATTTTTATTTGCGCCGACACTGGACAAAATCGCCGTAATACAAGTTCCGATGTTCTGTCCCAAAATAATCGGTACCGCCGCAGAAAATGTTACATTTCCAGTTGCTGTTGCAGCCTGTAAAATACCGATAGACGCACTGGACGACTGAATAATTGCCGTAACCGCCATCCCGGCAAGCACCCCCAGCACCGGGTTTGTCAGTGATTCAAACAGCATCTTAAACTGCGGAAGCTCTCGAAGCGGCTCAACCGACCCTTCCATGGTATTCATTCCAATAAAAATCATGCCAAATCCAGCAAGAATGCTGCCTACATGAATATACGTTTTTTTCTTACTGAACATGACGAAAAAAACGCCAATGCCAATCAAAATCGGAGCAAAATTGGCAGGTTTTAGCATAGCCATATACCATGTATTGCCGCTAATATCTGACAAACTTAAAAGCTGAGCGGTCACCGTCGTTCCAATATTTGCCCCCATAATCACGCCAACTGCCTGTGAAAGCCGCATAATTCCGGCGTTGACAAAACCAATTACCATAACCGTGGTAGCGCTGGAAGATTGAATCAACCCGGTCACGAGCGCGCCGGCCAGCACCCCTTTAAATAAATTCCCCGTCATCTTCTCGATGATCCCGCTCATTTTATCTCCGGCAGCTTTTTCCAGTCCGTCACCCATCAGATTCATACCAAACAGAAAAAGACCCAATCCGCCGATCAATGTGACAATCATTCCCACCGATTCCGTAATTGTCATTCTTTTGTACCTCCAAAGTCAAATTTTAGGCAATCAAACACTGTAAATCAAATCACTGTAAGTCGGAATCGGCCAATAATCTTTTCCAACAGACATTTCCAAAATATCCGCATATTTTCTAACTTCCTGCATCGCGGTCACCACGCTGTCGCGCACAAATTTGGCTTGCGCAACAAAATCCTCTTCCAGCGTTTCTGATTTTTCTACTGCTTTTTCCAATTTTTTAACATTGCGGTTCAATTTTGATAAATTGGAGGTCACGCACCGAAGCACTTCCTCATTTGTTTGCATATCTAAAGCCAGACCGGTTTCCTTCAAATGCAGAATCGTCTGAGCCACAGCGTCTGCATAGCGCATGCAGGCAGGAATAATCTGCTTTTGACACATTTCAAGCATCGTATGTGACTCAATCGTATTAATCTTAATATATTTTTCCATTTTTATCTCATAACGCGCATTTAATTCTGTACTGGAATAAACATGATGCTTTTCAAAAATACGGATTGACTTTTCATAGATAAATGCACGATAAGAGTCCACAGAGTTATTAATATTCGGCAGGCCGCGCCGTGCCGCCTCTTTTACCCATTCTTCTCCATAACCGTTTCCGTCGAAGATTATCCTTTTATGTTCTTTCACAATTTTGCTCAGAATATCGCTCAGTGCCGTTTTAAAATCTTTTGCCTGTTCCAGTTCATCGGCAATCTGGCAAAGCGCTTCCGCCACCACTGTATTTAAAACCGTATTCGGTCCTGCCACCGAAGCGGATGACGGCACCATACGAAATTCAAATTTATTGCCCGTAAATGCAAATGGGGATGTCCTGTTGCGGTCCGTAGAGTCCGTCTGAAATTCAGGAAGTGTCGGCACTCCAAAATCCAGTTTCCCTCTAAAGTTCATATCCCGCCGGATTCCTTTTTCCACCTCGTCTAAAACTTCTGCCAATTCCTCTCCCAAAAATATGGATATGATCGCCGGCGGTGCTTCCTGCGCTCCCAGACGATAATCGTTTCCAGCATTCGCGGCAGACGCACGGATCAATTCTGCATTTTCATCAATTGCCTTAATCACCGCACAAAGGAAAACCAAAAACTGCGCATTTTCCCTCGGTGTTTTGCCGGGATTTAAAAGATTTGCCCCATCCAGCTTATTGATCGACCAGTTATTGTGTTTTCCTGAACCATTAATTCCGGCAAACGGCTTTTCATGCAGCAAACAGGCCATTCCATGACGGTCTGCAATTTTTTTCATCAGCTCCATCGTAATCTGATTATGATCCGTTGCAATGTTAACCGTGCAAAAAATCGGGGCAAGTTCATGCTGTGCCGGCGCAACCTCATTATGCTTTGTTTTCGCAGTTACGCCCACTTTCCAAAGCTCATAATCCAATTCTTTCATAAACGCAGAAACGCGTTCTTTGAGCGTCCCGAAATAATGGTCATCCATTTCCTGTGTTTTCGGAGGCTTGCAGCCAAATAAAGTCCGACCTGTAAACACCAGATCCGGTCTTTTCTTAAACATTTCCTTGTCTACTAAAAAATACTCCTGTTCTGCTCCGCAAGTCACGGTTACCCGTTTGGTTTCCGTATCGCCAAACAAACGCAAAATGCGCACAACTTGCTTTGAAATAGCTTCTACCGATCGCAAAAGCGGTGTTTTTTTATCCAGCGCTTCTCCATTATAAGAACAAAACGCTGTTGGGATACAAAGCGTCAATCCGCTGGAATCCTGCTTTAAAAACGCTGGAGACGTACAGTCCCAAGCAGTATAGCCCCGTGCCTCAAATGTCGCGCGAAGCCCTCCGGAAGGAAAACTGGAAGCATCCGGCTCGCCCTTAATTAATTCTTTTCCGGAAAATTCTGCTATTGCCTTATCTCCGCCAAAAGGAACATTTAAAAAGGAATCGTGTTTTTCTGCCGTAAAACCGTTAAGCGGCTGAAACCAGTGGGTATAATGGGTCGCTCCATGCTCCATCGCCCATTCCTTCATCGCGTGTGCTACAACCGCCGCAACCTCTGTTTCCAGATGTGTTCCTTCCTGGATTGTTCTGTGCAGCGCTTTATAAGTTTCACGCGGCAGCCGTTCCCGCATCACGCTGTCATTGAATACATGGCAGCCAAAAATTTCACGCAAATCCAGGTCATGATAGCAATCGCAAGTTTCTGACATAATATCCACCCTTCCGCCCGGTTTGGGCTCAAATTTATCCATTTTCCATTATAACCTCAAATTCGACGTTTGGCAATAAAAATTTTAAGAAATTTCATCTGTTTTATTGATTTGCCATAAAATAAAAATATAAACCCATTTTCTCAAATAAGAGATTCTTTGTTCTGATCAAGCAATTTCATTCTGTGAACATCATAATCCGCCGGCGCAAAATCGGAAATATAGCGGCGCATAGCGCTAACCACAACGTCCGGTTTCAAATTGGCATTGCTTCCAGCCGCCAGTTCCATCACAACAGTACTTTTATCCCTCTGCTGAACAGAGAAAATATCCGGTTTTATATCAACTACCTTTTCCGAACGTTTTGTTTTCTTTTCAATTTCAATCATATCACGATTTAAAAAGTCATCAATTTCTTTCTGAGAAATTTCCGCACCGTAAAACACAACACAATACTTTGCCCAGGCTACAGAAGAAAGTTTTGCTCCGCCAGGCGCTAATTGCTTTACCTTTAAAACCTCAATTCCCATTGGCATCTTATCGTTCAAACGAATCTTTATTTCATTTTCTGCAATTTCCTGATAAAATTCTGCGTCCAATAGTTCACATTCGCTGGTAACCCCAACAGAAAGCGGAATACCGATTGACATTTTAGGATGGGGATTAAACCCCTCAGAATAGGCAAGCGGCAGCTGCGCCCGCTTAAACGCTCGGGAAAATAATCGCACCAAATCCAAATGGGAAACAAATTTTGTTTCGCCTGTTTTTGAAAATTCTATCCGATATTTAACCACAAAACCCACCCCCAAAGCCTTGAATAATTCCGCACCCATTGCACTTTTCCCGGCAATTCGGCGTCACTTCACCCCGTTTGGCGCGTTCGCTCTCTGCCATTAAAAATTGCTTGCTCACGCCCACGTCAATATGATCCCACGGCAAAATTTCATCATAACTACGCTCGCGCAGATTATAA
>CASGBM010000040.1 GCA_949299615.1 uncultured Eubacteriales bacterium
CTTTTGCACGGGCTGCAATTTCCTTTTTGCCTGCGGTGGCACCATTTTCAGCGGCGACACGCATTTCCAGATTGGTTTTGGTGCAAGGAACAAGAACTTCACCCAAAAGTTCTGCAAATTTCGCCGCATGTTCTGCCTCTTCAAAAGCTGCCTGCTGATAGAATGCGCCAATTTCCGGATAGCCTTCGCGGATTGCCTGGCGGCTCATAGCAAGATACATACCCACTTCCGTGCATTCCCCATTGAAATTCATACGCAGACCTTCTACAATTTCCGGGTCTACATCTTTTGCAACACCAATGCGGTGTTCGTCAGCCCAAACCAATTCCGTAGAAACCTGTTCTTCAAATTTAGAAGCCGGTGCGCCGCACTGAGGACATTTTTCCGGTGCGCTATCGCCTTCGTGAACATAACCGCAGATGGTACAAATAAATTTTTTCATGTTAAAATACCTCCGTTTATAATTATTTTAATATTATTTTATTGCTTTAATTGCTTACAACAAGGGCATATACCATAAATAAAAAGCTTGTGGCTGCTGACCTGGTATCCGCTTCCCAACTGTTTTTCAATCGATTGGTCGCTAAGAATCTCAGAGGGAATGTCAATCACATGTTGGCAGACCTCACAAATAAAATGCGCGTGGTTTGAAATGTCAGCATCAAAACGGTCGACGGTTTCTCCGGTGTCTAAACGCTGTACTTTGCCCAATTCACACAAGAGATTTAAATTGCGGTACACCGTAGCCAGGCTGAGAGAAGGCACAACAGCCTTCAGTTCAGAATAAATCTGCTCAGCGGTAGGGTGGTTTTTTTTCTCTAATAAATACTGTAAAACCATTTCGCGTTGTTTTGAATATTTCATAACTTTAACTCTCGATCTAATAATGATAATCATTATTAATTTTGTTGTTTTCATTATACACGAAAAGACGAATTTTGTCAAGCGATTTTTTAAATTTTTTTTCAAATTATCTTGCAATACGGTTAAAATGTGCTATACTTAAGGATAAGCAGAATGAAAAGCCGTCAAAGACGGCGTTTCTTCCAGGTGTTTAAAGATTTGACGCCAAAGAACAAAAGGTACATGCAAAAAAAATGGAGATATGCCGATTGCAGCGGAGCAAAACACGGTTCTTTCCGGTTCATTTTGACAGATGTATTTTATATTATGTGTATTTGGCAGTAAATTTATATAAAAAGATTGTAATCGAAAGATGGGAGTGCATGTTATGAGGGAAAAAGCACTGGCTTTGTTATTGGCTGCTTTGGTATTTGGCGGAGCAGCAGGCAGTTCAGTCTGGGCCGAAGAGGAAGCAGCACCGTTGCCGGCAGAAAGGGAAGAAGAATTGGTGCAGCCGGAAGCGGTTCAGTCAGAAGCGGTTCAGCCGGATCAAGAGGCGGAAACAGACTTGACAGATGAAAATTTTAATGGCAACCAGGCAGCGGAGACAGAAGCAGCGGAGACAGAAGAAGGAGTTGTTTCTGCAGAGGAGCCCAGTAGATTAACAGAGCAAGCAGAAATTAAGGAACCGGAAAAACAGAAGTACATATCCTTTGATATAGAATTTACCGGCGGCGCGGAGCGAGCGGTTATTGGGGACACCTTGTGGACGGAAATAACGTTTCGAAACTACGGCGACGATTTTACGGCGACGGGACGCTGGCTGTTAAACGGCAATCCGGTTCCGGGCTTTACAAATGAACAGTTTACAGTATATAATGGAAAAACGTCGGCATTTCCGAAATATATATCCGAAGATTTTTGGGATTGGGGAGAAATTAATATTGGGTTTGAAGTTTTGGTAAACGGCGAGTCATTTTACCGGACACAAAGAACAGTTGCCATTTGGAATATTCCGTTTTCACAGGAGGAAATTGATTCTGTCCTGGCAAAGGTCACCCCTGTGCGTGTAGAAGCATGGCTGAATCAAACAGCCAATTTATATTCGGATGTAAGCTGCACAAATAAAATTGGGACCGTAAAATCAGGAACCAAGGTGATTTGTATTAATTCAAAGACAGGATTCTCCAACCAAATTTCGCTCCCGGACGGGCGCAGGGGATGGGTGCGTGTGGAAACGCTGAATGTCTCTTCAAAAAATTACACACAATCGCCCGACCTTTCTAATTGGGATAAGAATATATTTGTTAACGCAAAAGGATATTCCAGCACTACGGAGTATCTTATCTGGATCAATTTGGGGCACCAGCGTGTGAACGTGTTTAAAGGAAGCAAGGGGAATTGGAGCATTGAAGGCGCGTTTCCCTGTGCGAGCGGAAGGAATGTGACCCCCACCATAACCGGTGTGTTTCAGTATTATGAGAAACAGGCTAAATGGCCGTATCCGAATTATTATGTAGCCCCGGTTATGATTTTCTCGGGCAATTATGCGATGCATTCGGTGCTGCTGTCAAACAACGGAGGCATTTATGACGGCACGCTTGGCCGTCCGGCATCAAATGGATGTGTCCGTTTGGCAAAACACCATATTGATTGGATGGCGGAGAACATTCCGCTGGGGACAACAGTTGTTGTTTATTAAACGGCAAAAGCGCAGACGTAAAACAATCTAAAAATGCAAAGCCGCACGGATTTTCAAATAATCTGTGCGGCTTTGCTGTTAGGATAAAAAGAGGAATGAGATTTATGCGGTTGCTAATTTCTGCTCAATCTCATGAATAATGTCCTGAATGTTTTTTAGTTCCTTTTCTAAACGCTGTTTTTCCATTTCGGCTGCCTGTATTCGGGAAAAGTACAAGTTTAACATGGCGCTGCGCCGGTAGAGCAATTCAATCCCGCGGCATATGCTCTCTGTATTTTGAGAATTTGAGATGTTTTTTTCCATTTCTTTCATATCAAACCATACCCTTTCTGCCCGCCGTGCGTTTGGCAGCAGAAACCGCCGGCGGGCGTACGGTCTCTGCCTGATTATTTTGGTAACCGTTGGCATTGTTACATTGCTTCGCTGATACGTGCGCAAAGCACCGTCATATCATCCTGGACTTTTCCTCCGGACAGCCGAATCGCCTCTAAAAGCAAATTGTCCGCCAGTGTTTGCGGGGATGTTTCCGTATAGCCGCTGAGAATTTGACTCATCCGGTCTTCTTCGCCGGCGTTTAAGGCGTCTGTAACACCGTCGGTTGCTAAAACGACGAAGTCACCGTTTAGGGCATAGCGCAGTTCCCTGTCGGGATCTGGATGTTCTATAATTCCGGCGGGCAGGGAAGTGGATGGGACGCAAACAATGCTGTCCTGGCTTTTAATATAGGAACAGGCGGAGCCGATTTTTATAAATTCTAAGGCACCTGTATACAAATTGATCAGGCACATATCCACGGTGGCAAAGCTTTCTTCTTCAGTGTTTGCCAGCAGAATGCTGTTAATAAAACGCAAAGAGGTATCTTTATCAAAGCCGGCGCCAAGCAGCCGTTTAATTAATTCAACCGCAATGCTGCTTTGCATACAGGCACGGCTTCCGCTCCCCATGCCGTCGGATAACGCCAAAACATATTTTCCATCCTTTAAAGGAAGGTTGGTATAATTATCGCCGGACATTTCCGCGTTGTCGCATACGGCTTGTGCCAGGCCAATTTCAACCGCGAACCGCTCCTGCTCCCGAAAACGGAGACGGCATACTTTTTCTCCGCAGCTGCGGTCTGTTCGCAGCATGGGTACGCCCAGCACTTCGCTGACAGCCGCGGCGGCAGTGGTGGAGCAAATTAGATTGCCGCCGCAGGCAGCGGCCTGCATGGTAACTTCATAGCCGTCGGCATTGGTAACGCAAATTTGTCCAGCGGTGATCCCTTTCCGGTCAAGCGAAGCGGCAATTTTGTTTTCCAAAATCATATTTTCGCTGATATCAGAACGCAGACGGCTGCGAATATTATTTAAAATAGAGGCTATATTTTGAAATTGGTCCGCCACTAAATTACGGCTTTCCAGCACTTTCCCAGCCCACATTAGATTCACCTTGTAAATTTCATAATTTCGGTTTAAGGAAGCAAGAAAATCCTCAAAACGCAGGCAGTCTTCTTGAAATTTCTTTGGGACATCAATGTCGGCCGCATAGCCTCTTTCCTGCATGATGGGGAACATATCTGCCAGCATATTTAAGGTAGCATGATAATTCTTTTGCCAGCAATATCGGTTCATGCTGCAGTTTTTACAAACTTTTTCCGCCGTTTTTTCATATACCTGTTCTGCGTTGCGCAGGTCCGTATTTACCTTGTCCTCAGCAAAATTTTTAAAAAGGGCAGAAAGTTCTTCAAAGGATGCGGCAGATTCTTCCAGTTTTTCGTCTAAAATTTCTTTTGTTCTGGCGACAGGATCGCCAAAAGGGTGAAGTCCCGGCGTACGGGCTACTGCTCCGAACAAAGACAAAAACGATTCCGGCAGGAAAAATAAAACTACCGCGGCGGCGATAATGTAATAATAGGTAATAAAGGTGATGGTGGACGAGTTAAAATATACCATCACAGCGGCGTTTGTAAATAAAAACCCCGCGGATACGCCCCATTTTCCATACCGGCGCAAAAGCCCGGAGACCATGGCGCAAAGGGCATATACCCCGATAACCTGAGCCGGCAAAACGTCAGCGGTACTGATGACCAAACCTAGCAAAGTCCCTGCCATAACCGAAACGGCCGGTCCGCTGGTTAACGAAAAAATCATAATAATCAAAGCGGATAAAATATGCGCCGCGCCGGAAAGGTATGGGATGGTTGAGATACTTAAAATGAAAGAGGCGGCAAGAAGAACGAGGGAGAGTGTCTCTTCATTTTCGAATACGTTTCGGCTTTTAATACTGCGCAAAAGAATTACTGCCCGATCAAAAGCCAAAAAGCACAGAAATGTTGCCGCACCTTCTGTTACAAGCATAAAAGTGTCATACAATAAAAAACCGTTGAAAAAAACATAAATCAATCCGTTTATCGAAACGGATAGAGCGGCAATCAAGCCATAAAGCCAGCGCCTTTTTGCTAATTCTTCCCCCATTAAAAGGGAAAATGTTATGATAATGGCGGCAGTGCCCAGATATTTAAGTGATAAAATACCAAAATTACCGGCGATAATGCCGAGGCAGACAAAAACAATACCATATACTTTTTTTTGTTTGGGAAATGTTGCGGCAAAATAGGCTAAGCCAAACGGGTTGATTGCACCAAATAAGAAAATGCGGCAAAGCAGAAATAAAATACCATATTCTGATAATTCGTGCACATCAAGACGGCGCAGCCGCGCAAAAATACCGCCTTCCCGTTTGGGAGGGAGCTGCATGCGTTTGAACACGCTAATTTCATTGTTTGTCATAATTATGTACCTCCTGTGGTTTTTGTAACCGGTTAGACCAGATCGAAACCGGGACAGAGAATAGAAACGCTGCGCGGTTTTGACAGACGGCAAAGCCGCTCCTTTGGATAAGCGCCACCGGCGACTTTGCTGGTATTATATACCATTTAAAAAGAAAATACTGTCGTAATTTGCGATTCGGCGGGAAAAAAGTTCGCCTGTTTTTGACATAGAGCTTGAAAAAAACCGATTTATTCCTTCTGCACCTTGTAAAATTTTGTCATACAATCAGCCATTATAAAAAAAGAATGCAGATATTGGCGAACGATTTTTGGAATAAAATAGAAATTTTAGGAATAGAAATTTATTTTGTCCGCCGCAAAAAGGGGTTTCTTTTACAGGAAAAGTATGATATAATATAATATCCTAGAATAATGGGGTAGGATGGCTTTTTAATAAAGCGAAACATTTTATTTGAAATAGGATATTACGATGCATGGATGAAAAAATGCAAATATAAAAGGTGAGAAAATGAAAGAAAAAATTTATACCATTCCCTTAACAGAAGCCTATGAAGAAGCCGGCGAATGCCCTTTTTGTAAAATTGAGCAGCGTCTGGAGGCGGAGGCGGTAGAATATGCGCTCGGCGCTTCTATGATGGAGCCGGACAGCCGAATGGTTTCTAATGAAAAAGGATTTTGCCGAAGACATTTCGCTCAAATGATGGGCAGGCAGGGAAACGCATTGAGCCTTGCGCTGGTTTTAGATACCCATTTCCATTATTTCATAAATAAGATGGAAGAGATAAAAGGGAAAAAACGACAGGGCGGATTATTTAAAAAAGAAACCACAAAGCGGGAGGAATTGTCCGCGTTTTTAGATGCAACAGAGAAATCTTGTGTAATTTGCGAAAAATTAGAAAATACATTAGAAAAATTTGCCTGCACTTTTTGGGAGTTATACCAGAAGGAAAAAGATTTTCATCAAAAGGTAAATGAAAGCAAAGGCTTTTGCCTTCCGCATTTTTCTCTTTTGATGAAAGCGGCAGACCGTGAGCTGCATGGCAGGGCGCTTGAAGATTTGACAGAAGAGTTAATGGAAGTAGAAATCGCCAATTTAAAGCGCGTGAATGAAGATGTGAATTGGTTTACAAAAAAATTTGACTACCGCTATCAGGACGCACCTTGGAAGGATGCAAAAGATGCACCGCCGCGTGCCATTGCAAAAATCGCAAAGTTTGTGAGTGAATCGGAAACAGAGAAAGAAAAATGATATTTCATAAGCATCCACTGCAAAAATGGTGATGTTAAAATAACGGCACGGAGGATGAGGCAAATGGTCTTAGGCGTGACTGGCGGAAGTGGCTGCGGCAAAAGTGTGTTTTGCCGCGAACTGGCAAAGTTCGGCGCGTTTTTGGTGGATGCGGATCAGGTTGCGCGCTGGGTAGTCGAGCCGCAAAGACCTGCGCTTTCCGAAATTGTACACGCATTTGGAGAGGAATTTTTGCAAAAAAACGGGGAACTAGATAGAAAACGTCTGGGTGCGCTTGTTTTTTCGAATCCTCAAAAGCTTCATATTTTAAATCAGATTACACATAAATATATTATAGAAGAAATCAAAAAACAGCTGTCAGAAAGAAAAAGCCAGTTTAGCATCGTGGATGCAGCCGTTCTTTTTGAAAGCGGTTTATCGGCACTTTGCGACCGAACGCTGTGTGTGCTGGCAGAGCCAGCGGTCCGCAAACAACGTATCATGCAAAGAGACGGTCTGACAGAAGAAAGCGCAATGGCGCGGATCTGCGCGCAGCAGCCGGACTCGTTTTATCTGGAAAGGGCCGATGATGTAATTTGGAATAATGGGACGGGGGAAGAACTGTGCGCGCAGGCAAAAAAATATTGGATGCAATTGGAGAAGAAATGTGATTAGACAAAAAACTTTAGTCCGGCTGTTGTTTTTAGTGGTATTGGTTGTCGTGCTGCTACAGTCCGGAGCGATTTTACGAATATTTTTTCCGGCAGAATACATCAATGAGATCAAAAAATATTCCGAAGAATACGGAGTTGATCCGTATTTGGTAATGGCTGTCATTAAATCGGAGAGCAACTTTGAACAGGAAGCGGTGTCACACAAAGAGGCAAGGGGCTTAATGCAGATCACGCAAAGCACGGCGCAGTGGCTTGCAGAGAGAATTGGCTTGACAGACGGAGGGCAGGTGGACATCCACAACCCCGATACTAATATTCGGCTGGGCTGCTATTATCTGTCCTACCTTTTGAATTTATATGAAGGGGAAACAAAGTGTGCGCTTGCGGCGTATAATGCGGGAAACGGGACAGTAGATCAGTGGTTGTCGGACAGCCGGTATTCCAAAGACGGGGAAACGCTTTATAAAATCCCGTACCGGGAGACAGAGCAGTATGTCAATAAGGTGATCAATTATTCTAAAATATATCGAATTTTATACCGGGTGAGAGTGGGGCGGCTGGTATGAAGGCAATCAAATATATTGCCGCGGTGCTTTTGGCTGTGCTGATCATAGGCGGTTTTGCCATGCAGCCGGCAAGCTATCAGCAGACGCAGTATTATTTAGACACGGTCATTACCCTCACTGCCTATGGCCGGCAGGGAAAACAGGCGGTAGAGGCGGCGATGGAACGCATTCGCCAGATAGACAGCTTGATGAGCGCCTATCGGGAGGACAGCGATATTGGCAGGGTGAACCAGGCGCCGTTTGGGACAGCTGTGCCGGTCAGCGAAGAAACATATCGTTTGCTTTGCCGTGCGCAGGAGTTTTCAAAATTAACAGACGGCTTGTTTGACTTTACTTTAAAGCCTTTGTCTGATCTTTGGGGGATTGGAACCGACCACGCACGCGTGCCGGAAGAAACGGAAATTCAGGAGGCATTGGCGAAAACCGGATGGGAATTTGTCCGTTTATCGGACAACCCCTATTCTGTCACGCTGGAAAAGGAAGGAATGGCGCTGGATTTGGGAGGAATTGCAAAAGGCTATGCCTCAGAAGAAGCGGCGCGCGTTCTGCGTGAGCATGGGGTGGAAAATGCCTGCCTTGATTTGGGCGGCAATATTGTTGTGATGGGGCAGATGCCGCTGGGATGGATGGATTGTCTGATTCAGAGGAGGCGTTTGCGACCATTTCTGATCGGGATTCAAGACCCAAACGAACCGCGGGGAACTGTTGGCAAAGAACTGGAGATTGCAGACGGCTGTGTGGTGACCTCAGGGGATTATGAACGCTACTTTGAACAGGACGGCGTTCGTTATCACCATATTTTTGATCCCAGAACAGGCAGGCCGGCAGAAAGCGGTGTGCGCAGCGCAACGGTTGTCGGCAGCGATGCAACTGCGGCAGATGCGCTTTCAACCGTGTTTTTTATTTTGGGCGAAGAAGCGGAAGGGAAATGGCAGGAATACTACGATGAAGTCATTTTTCTGCCGTAATCTTCGGATTATCTATCTGCAGCCGGGCAGGGAAAGGAAAGAGAATGAAACAACCAAAATTTTTAATTGTAGACGCGAATAGTATCATTAACCGCGCATTTTACGGAATCCGCCTGCTTACCACCAAGGACGGCACTTATACCAATGCGGTATACGGTTTTTTGACCATTTTATTTCGGTATACAAAAGAAATCAAGCCGGATTACATTGCTGCGGCGTTTGATTTAAAAGCGCCGACATTTCGCCATAAGATGTTTGACGGTTACAAAGCAACGCGCAAAGCCATGCCGGAAGAGCTGGTTCCGCAGATTCCGCTGATGAAAGAAGTGCTCACGGCAATGAATGTTTCCATTTTGGAAAAGGAAGGCTTTGAGGCAGATGACATCATCGGCACAATTTCCAAACAATGTGAAGAGCAGGGCATGGAGTGTGACATTTTAACCGGCGATAAGGATGATCTGCAGCTCGCTTCGCAGGATATAAAAATATATCTTGTTACAACGCGGATGGGAAACACCCAGACAGAAATATTTGACGCCGAAAAGGTAATGGAAAAATATGGCGTAACCCCGCGGGAATTTATTGATGTAAAGGCGCTGATGGGCGATTCTTCGGATAATATCCCGGGGGTGAAAGGAATTGGAGAAAAGGGAGCTCTTACCTTGATCCAGACCTATCATAACCTGGAGGGTGTTTATGAAAACATTGTAAACGGCAATATTACAAAATCATTGAAAACCAAGCTGGAGGAAGGAAAAGACTCTGCCTTTTTGAGCCGTACGCTTGCGACGATTGACCGCAATGTCCCAATTGCTGGTAAGCTTGAAGATGCAAAAATCCGCCCTTATCACACGGAACAATTGACAAATATTTTTACCCGTTTGGAATTTAAGCGGTTTTTAAAAGAGCTTCCGCAAATCGGCGAAGAAAAATGGGAACCTGCGCCAAAAGAGGAGTTTTATGACGGAACCTATACGGAAATTACTCAGCCTGCCGCGCTTTGCGCCGAGCTTGAAAAACAGGGGGAATATTCTTTTCTTTTGGATCAGGAAAACAAAAAGGTACTGGTTTGCCGGGAGGAAGGTTCCTGTTTTTATGGCTTGCTTGGCGATGAGCTGCTGCCGGCGTGGAAGACCTTTTTTGAGAATCCGAAAATAAATAAAATAACTCATGAGCTCAAAGACAGCATCGTGTTTTTAAAATCATACGGAATTTCGCCCCGCGGCGTTCGTTTTGATACGGCAATCGGCGCTTATCTTTTAGAACCGTCGCGCAAGACCTATGATATTTCTGACCTTTGCTTTGATTTTCTTGGTGTGAGTTTGGGGGAAGATGGGGAAAACGGCGCACAGATTTCGCTGGATTCGCTGGCGGAAAACCAGAACAGAGGAAAGCTGCGTCAGGTATCTATGCTGAAAAAATTGGCAGATTGGGAAGAAACAGAATTAAATCGGCTAGAAGAACACAGCTTGTTCTACGATATTGAAATGCCGCTGGTTGAGGTGCTGGCATCCATGCAGATCGAAGGGTTCCGCGTGGACAAAGAAAAGCTGGAGGAATTTGGACGTAGCCTAGAGGACAGCATCCGCGTGCTGACAGAAGAAATTTATCAGCAGGCGGGCGGGCCGTTTAATATTAACTCCCCAAAACAGCTGGGGACGGTTTTATTTGAGGATTTGAAGCTGCCGGTTGTGAAAAAAACAAAAACCGGGTATTCTACAAATGCGGAAGTATTGGAAAAATTGCAAAATAAGCACCCGATTGCCAATCTGATTATGGATTACCGGCAGCTGAGTAAATTGAAATCAACATATGTGGACGGTTTGATTTGCGTCATCCATCCTAAAACGGGTAAAATCCATTCCAGTTTCAATCAAACGGTTACAGTAACAGGCAGGATATCTTCTACCGAACCAAACCTTCAAAACATTCCGGTGCGTACAGAGCTGGGGCGAGAAATGCGCAAAATGTTTATTGCCGAAGACGACGACCATGTGCTGGTGGACGCGGATTATTCTCAAATTGAACTGCGTGTGCTGGCACACATTGCAGAAGATGAAAATATGCTGGAGGCTTTCCGCAATGGCTTTGACATTCATGCGAGTACGGCGGCAAAAATTTTTGGGGTTGCGCAAGATAATGTGACGCCTGAAATGCGGAGCGCAGCAAAGGCAATTAATTTCGGTCTTGTATACGGCATGGGTGAATTTTCTCTGGCGCAGGACTTAAAAATCAGTTTAAAATCCGCAAAAGAATATATGAATGACTATCTGGGAAGCTATCCTAAAGTGCAGCAGTATATGAAAGATACGGTTGCTTTTGCAAAAGAGCATGGTTATGTTGCAACCATGTTTGGAAGACGCCGGCAAATTCCCGAAATATCTTCAAAAAATTTTCAGCTGCGCGCCTTTGGGGAACGTGTGGCGTTAAATACACCCATCCAGGGCAGTGCGGCGGATATTATAAAGCTGGCCATGGTGCATGTATACCGCGCCATCAAAGAGCGAAACCTGCGTTCGCGTTTAATTTTGCAGGTACATGATGAACTAATTATTGAAACGCACAAAGAGGAAGTGGAGGAAGTCAAGCAGCTGCTTCGCTATGAAATGGAAAATGTTTGCAAACTATCGGTTCCGCTAAAAGTGGATATGAATGTGGGGAGAAGCTGGTACGATACAAAATAGGAGGAAAGCCGTGTCTTTTTCAGGTGAGGTCAAACAGGAACTGTGTCGGATCCGTTCTAAAAAATGCTGTAAAAAGGCAGAATTGGCAGGTATTATGGCGTTTTGCGGCATTGTGAGCGGTGCAGATTTTGTACTAAAAACAGAAAATGAGTTGGTGGCGCAGAGAATACAGGAGCTGTTCGGCACACTGTTTGCTGCGGCTTTGCCGGTTCAGAAAACAAAACGCGGGACAAAGGGGGAAATCTATACGATTCGTCTGACACAGCAGGAAAACCAGCGTATGGTTTTAACGCAGCTGGGTCTTTACCGAAACGGCATGGTGAAGTTTTCCATCGACCCATTTTTAATTCAGGATGACTGCTGTGCAAGAGCATATCTGCGCGGGGCTTTTTTAGGCGGCGGTTCGGTCAATTCACCGCAGCGCAGTTATCATTTTGAGATTGAAACCCATTATTTTGGTTTGAGCCGTGATTTGTCCCGGTTGTTTTTTGATCTGGATTTTGAAGTGAAAACAGTCATGCGTAAAGGCAGTTATGTCACCTATATCAAAGACAGTGAAAAAATCGGCGACGTTTTGGCGCTGATGGGAGCAACCAGCTCCATGATGGAGCTGTATAATGCAAAAATAGAAAAAGAAGTGAAAAATACAGTAAACCGGCGGGTGAACTGTGAAACGGCAAATTTGACAAAAACAGCCAACGCAGCAGTTGTGCAGATTCAGAGCATTCGACGATTGGTTGCAAAAAAAGGAGCGGATGCAATCCCCGAACATCTTCGGGAACTGGCGGAGCTCCGCTTGGCTTTTCCGGAGGCAAGTCTGGCGGAATTGGGAGCAATGCTCAGCCCGCCGATCAGCAAGTCCGGCGTCAACCATCGGCTGAGGAAATTGATGGAACTTGCAGAAATACTCTAAGGCGGATTGGTTTGGAAAGAGCGCAATATCAATGAGGGTGAGAGAAATGAAACAAATAGGAACGGTCGTATCTGTGTCAGGAGACACCGCGGTTGTAGAGGTGCGGCGCGCATCAGCCTGCGGAGAAAACTGTGCCCAATGCGAAGGCGGCTGCGCGCCGGCAGAGCACAGGGCTGTGGTTAAAAACACTGCGGGAGCCGTGTGCGGCGATAGGGTGCGGATTGAACTGGCGGACAGCGTCGTGTTGAAAAGCGCCTGTATGGTCTATTTGCTTCCGATTTTTGTCATGTTTCTCTGCCTTGGTTTGGCAGAAGCCATTGCGGAAAATGCGGCAGTTTCCGTCTTTGCGGCTGTCTTAGGTTTGGCGGTGTCTTTTTTGCTTTTGCGTACGGTTGACCGCAAAGTGGCAAAAACGCCGGAAATTACAGAAATTATTTACCGGGAAAGAGAGGAATCATATTGGCGCTGGATGGAGTGGCGGTTTGCGCCTTGGTGAAAGAATTTCAGGAAAAATTGATGGGACTTCGGATTGATAAAATCTATCAGCCGGAGCACGATGAAATACATATATTGTTTCGCGGCTTAGGAAAGAGTTATCGGCTTTTGTTAACAGCAAACGCAAATGTTGCGCGCGCTTGTTTTACAGATGAAGTCAAGCCGAATCCGGCACAGCCGCCCATGTTTTGCATGCTGCTTCGCAAACAGATCGGCGGAGGCAAAGTGGTTGAGGTCTGCCAGCCAGGGATGGAACGGGTAATTGAATTTTATATTGAGACCTATAACGAGTTGGGCGATGAAGTGGTAAAAACTTTAGTGGTGGAAATCATGGGGCGGCATTCTAATATCATTTTGGTAGACGAAAAAAAACGGGTTGCCGATTCGATCAAGCGTGTAGATTTTTCAGTGAGCACTGTGCGGCAAATTTTGCCGGGATTGATCTATGAAGCCCCGCCGGCACAGGACAAGCAGAATCCGAAAGAATGCGGTGCTGCTGAGATTTTGGACGTTTTAAAAGCAGCACAGCCGGGGGAAAAACTGGATAAGGTTTTGCTGTCTTCTTTTGGCGGAATCAGCCCTTTAATCGCGCGGGAAATTTCGTACCGAGCCTTGGGAACTGCCGATATTTATATGAGTGAGCTGGATTTTGGAAAACAGCTTGATGTCGCAACTGAAATGACGCGGCTTTTTGCGGAGATCAAAGCAGAGCGTTTTGCGCCGTGCATGCTGACAAACAGCCAAACCGGAAAGCCGATGGAATTTTCTGCGGTCGAAATCCGGCAATACGGCGATTTGGCAAAGGTTGAGTTTTCAGAATCAATCGCATATCTAGCGGACCGTTTTTACCGCGAACGTGACCGAAAGGAACATATGGCGCATCGTTCTGCCCATTTAGTTAAACTTGTGGCGACCAATCTGGAACGGTGTGCAAAAAAAATGCAGCTGCAGGAAAAGGAACTGCGTGATACCCAAAAAAAAGAAAAATGGAAGCAATACGGAGAATTGATTACGGCAAATTTATACCGCATGCACGAGGGCATGGAAAATGTCACGCTGGATAATTATTTTGAAGACGGGATGCCGCAAATCACAATTCCTTTGGACGTGCGGCTTTCACCGTCTCAAAATGCTCAGAAATATTTTAAAAAATACAACAAGGCAAAGTCCGCCGAGCAGGAGCTGTCGAAACAAATAAAACTTGCGCAAGATGAACTTGCTTATTTGGAGTCCGTGGAGGAAGAACTGGAAAAGGCAGAAGGAGAGACAGAACTGTTAGAAATCGGCGATGAGCTGGCAGAGCAGGGTTATATCAAACGGACGCAGAGCGGCAAAAAGAAGAAACAGCAGATAAGCCGGCCGATGGAATTTGAAACTTCGGATGGATTTTTGGTGTTGGTTGGGCGCAACAATAAACAAAATGATATTTTGACGCTGAAAACGGGGCGCGGTATGGATTTGTGGTTTCATACAAAAAATATTCCGGGTTCCCACACGCTCTTAATTCATGACAGAAATCGGGAGTTTTCTGACCGGGCGATTATGGAAGCAGCGCAACTTGCGGCGTTTTACTCCAAAGCCAGAGGATCTGCCAATGTCCCTGTGGACTACACAAATGTAAAAAATGTGAAAAAACCGGCGGGTGCAAAACCGGGCTTTGTGATTTATTCTACCAATCAGACGGCATATGTCACGCCGCCGGAGAATACCGAAAGTTTTCATAAAAAGGAGAAGGAGGCATAGCGCCCGCGGTTAAAGATGGTTGGGCGGTTAAGATGGAACAGCGGCAGTTATTGCGGTTTTTAGGGATCTTGGAAAAAATGAAATGCTATACACGCCATTCCTGGACGTCCAGCGGAAGGCGGGAGAGCGTGGCAGAACACAGCTACCGCCTGATGGCAATGGCGTTTTTGCTTCGGGAAGAATTTGTGGATGCCGATATGGATAAAGTTCTTGCCATGTGCTTGATACACGATTGGGGGGAAGCAGTGACAGGCGATATTCCTTCCTTCTTAAAATCAGAAAAAGATGAAGCAAAAGAAGAACAGATGATTGATGGACTGCTTTCTATGCTTCCGGAAAGAACTGCGGAAAGAATTGCGCCGCTGTTTGATGAAATCCGCCGGCAGGAAACACAGGAAGCGAAGATTTTCGCCGCAATGGACAAGCTGGAGGCAGTCATTCAGCACAATGAAGCAGATATATCCACATGGATACCGCTCGAGTACGAGTTAAACCTGACCTATGGGGAAGAACAGGCAAATCCAATACCGTATTTTGCAAAACTGCGAAAAATAGCAAAAGAGGATTCGTTGAAAAAATTGAACCAAAAAAACAAGACAACCTGATAGGATTGTGATAGTTTTTAAAAATGAATTCCAGTATTTGCAGTCATAACGTCCTTGAAACGGTGAAATAAAATGATGCAAAATTCATGATGTTCATGTAAAATCCAGCGAAGAACGCAATGCTTTCTTATGTATTTTAAGAATCCCGAAAAGTCTGCAGATTTTGTGTGGCTAAGATGGAGCAAGACAGCAGTCGGATGTTTTTTGCATAAAAAAAGGAGCAAAGCTTGCTTTGCTCCTTTTGGTGACCCATAGGGGAATCGAACCCCTGTTACCGCCGTGAAAGGGCAAAAAGAGCGAAATTATGTAACTCGATAACCATGGCAAAAAACAGCTATAAACCGCATGTTGTAGTCATTTATAGATGTACTGTAATAACTCATAACAAACCATAAAAAGTCAGTCAAAATGTTAGTCAATCAGTCAAATGTTAGTCAAAATGTTAGTCAAAAAAGTGTATGTGATACCAAAAAGTTTAACGCTTAAGTATATGGAGTTTGGAAATCCAATGGTTTAGTTAAGGAGCGTTGTGGGTAGGCATATTCTTAAACAGGCGTCCGGAAAACCGCCGGACGCCCTTGACATGCCATTAAATTTGTGCTAAAAAAGCCGTCCGCCGTACATGATCGACGGGTCACCGTATCCCTTGCCCCAGTTCTTGAGCGGCAGCGTCCACTTTTTCGTGGCTTCAAATGTTGCCAAATTAAATGTTTTAAAAGCGGTGTGTCTCTGGGAATGCGCTCCTTTGGCTATTTAACCGGCGCCTCGCAGTGCTGAGGCTTTCTATCGCATTGGTTGTGTACATAACTTTTCGGACATCTGCCGAAAATTTGAACATCGGTGATATGACATTCCAGTTTTCTTCCCAGCGTTTCATTACATTTGGGTATCTGTCGTGCCAATTTTCTGTAACAGCTAGCATTCGATCATAGCCGCTTTCTTCATTTGGCGCATGATATATACTCTTTCAGTCATTGGCAAATGCCTTTTTGTCTTTTTCCGTAACATGTTTTAATGTGTTTCTTCCCTGATGATCAATACAACGCTGATATTCGGTATTTGGATATGCTGCTGCAATGGACTCCTTGATTCCTGATAAGCCGTCTGCACATAGATTCAGGATATCCTGTACCCCTCGATTTTTAAGATTATTTAATACGACGAGCCAATATTTTACACTCTCGTTTTCGCCTACGGTTATGCTCAACACTTCTTTCCTGCCCTCGTCATTAATACCCAAAATGATGTATGCAGCTATCTTTTTCACCATATGCTCATCACGCGCTGAAAAATGGATTGCGTCAATGAAAACGATTGGATATACCGACGATAACGGTCTTTGTTGCCATTCCTCTATTTGAGGTAATATTTTGTTCGTGACGGCAGTTACCATGCTTTCGCTTACTTCAAACTCGTATATATCCTCTACAATGTCAGAGATTTGCCTTGTTGTCATACCTTTTGCCGACATGGCGATGATTTTCTCTTCTATTGCAGATAGGTCCTTTTTGCGTTTTTGCACTATCTGCGGCTCAAAATCTCCGTTGCGGTCTTGCGGAACATCAATCGGTATTTCTCCGTATGAACTGCGTAATTTCTTGTGCTTTACGCCGTTTCGATCATCAGGATTGGCGCTGCGCTCGTATTCTTCATATCCTAAATGTTCGTCAAGTTCTGCTTCCAGCATCTCTTGAATTGTACCGCCTAACAGGTCTTTTAATGCCTCTTGAATATCTTCTGCCGTCTTGATGTCATACTCCTGAATCAGTCCGGCTATGATATTCTTTTTACCCTCACTCATTCTTTCTCTTCTGCGTATTGACATAAAAATTTCCTCCTATGATATTTTTTATTCTATCATAGATGGATTCTTTTTTACAGACTTTTCCGGACCTGTTGACAAAGTAGACGAAACCGGCTTTTTATGGTAAAATAGAACCATAGGGAGGCGGATTCTATGATGGGACAGAAGAGCGGTCAAATGAAG
>CASGBM010000041.1 GCA_949299615.1 uncultured Eubacteriales bacterium
GGTTTGCCCCCAATTGATTTAAAAGCGCAAGGTTGTCTTCATAGTAAAAACAAAAAGCTTTATCTTTTGCCAGTGCAATATTCACTTTTGTTTTTCCAACAGGTTCAACCATAATTTCTTCGCAGCAAACGCTCTCTGTCTGTGTTGATAGCGCAATCAGCCCATCTATATTCATGGTTTTTTCGGCACATTCTCCTAATGCGTCTAATTTGCATTTTAAGCCGCTGATTTCTTCTGCTGTGATAAGACCCAAATGCCGGCTTCCTATCTTTGCCTCATCAAGCTCAGGAAGATAACCGTATACCGGTATGCCGGTTTGTTTTTCAATCATCTCCCGATATGCACCGTACATGCTTTCTTTGCAATGATTGAAAAGTATTCCTTTGATATTATTTTGTCTGAAGTTTATGTATCCCGAAATTTCTGCCGATAAAGAAAATCCCTTCCCCCGTACATCCACGACCAAAATCTGCGGAACGGCAAGAACTTTTGCAAGGTGGTTGGCGCTGCAATCATCGCTAGAAAACCCAGCGCCGTCATAGATCCCCATCGCCCCTTCCACAACGGCGATGTCAAAATGCTCACAGTTTTTCGCAAAAAGGTATTTTACGGTGTTTTCCTCACACAGGAAAAGATCCAAATTGCGGGATTGGATTCCCAGCACCTTGCTGTGAAACATGGGATCAATATAGTCAGGACCGGATTTAAAGGCGCATACATTTAAATTTCGCTTTACAAGGCAATTTAAAAGTGCACACGTCACGCTGGTTTTCCCTGCCCCGCTCCCCGTCGCGGTGATCATGATCCTGTTTGGATTTGCTTTCATTGCTTTTCTCCTCTGATAATATAAACAGGATTTTCGCTTTTCATCAGGTTATAACTTCCAAGCTGATCCGCCTTGGCGACGTTCAGACAGACGACTTCATACCCCATTTCCAATTCTTTGAATGTCTCAACCGCCTGCGCTAACGTCTCCAGCGTCACGGCATTTACCACTAAAACCACATTGGGATTCTTTTCCATACACAGCAGAACAATTTCCTTTAAATTCCCTTTGCTTCCGCCGATAAAAACCTTGTCCGGAGCCGGAAGTTCTTTTAATATCTCAGGGGCAGAGCCCTCAGCAACCTTTATATTATACGTCCCGTGCTTTTTCCTGTTTTGCCGGATTAAATCAAGAGCCGCGGTATCTTTTTCAATCGCATAAACAACGCTTTCACTTACCCGCATTGCCAGGCACACAGAAACAGAACCGGTTCCGGCGCCGACATCATACACCACGTCCTGCGGCATGGGGCAAAGCATGTCCAGGCTCACCGTTCTGACACATTGCTTGGTCATGGGCGTTTTGGCGCGAATAAAATTATCGTCCCGTAGCACCAGATTGGAATTGGTATAATTTTCATTGTCAATTAGCATCACCGAAAGGGAATCAAATTCCACGCCAAGCAGCTCCTTTGCCGCCGCGCTGACAATTCTTTCGCGGTCAGATGATAAATTTTCACCGATACTGACAAAAACGTCTTCCAAACCTGATTCTACCAATTCGCGGATAATTTGATCCGCACTTTTATTAGATCCGGTCAAACAAAATACGGTTTTATTGTAACATACATACGGTACAACGCTTTTATTTCTTCCATGAAGACTAATGATTTTTATGTCGTCATACGATCTTTGCAGCTTGGATGTAAAATACTGCAGGCTGCTGATACCGCTTACAAATTCCACTTCGCACATGTTCGACCATTTTTCTTGTATGCTTTTGGCGATACTGAAAAAGCCGACATCTCCTGACGCGATGATGCAAACGGTTTGATCTGTTTTGCACGCCGACAGGAGAAAAGCATCCATTTCGCTGATCTTCATTTTCTTTTTATTCGGATGCGAAACCGCAAGATTTTCAAACAATCGATCTGTTGTTAGAACAATGTCGGAAGAATGAATTATGCCTTTCGCATAATCTGTCAGCAGGTCCTCCCGGCCCATACCGCCGCCAACCACATAAATTTTCATTTGCTTCACCACTATTCTTTGATCCTGTCTATCAAAATTTCCGCCAGTCTGCGGTCTGCTCCTAAGGTTTTACCCATCTCAACCGTTACATGGGGATACTCTTTTAACACTTCATGTATGGTGCTCGGAATATCTTCTCTGATATGGATTCCGTCAAACAAAAAGTACGGAACAACCTTGATCGTATCCACACCCTTTTTGATCAACGCCTCAATCCCTTGTTTAATATCAGGCTCGCAAAATTCCATATACGCAATTTCGACCGGCATATCACTGATTTCCTCTTTCACCATTTGAACGACTTCATTGATCGTGTGAATGGTGCTGTCTACCCTGCTCCCGTGAGCTGCCACTAAAATTCCTTTCATAATCAACCATCCTTTAATATTTTTTGCATAACCTCAACTGTATCATCAATATCTTCTTTCGAGTGTTCATTTCCAATAAAAACAGCCTCAAACTGCGCCGGGGCCATATAAATATGGTTCTTTAGCATATGGTTGAAATATGCCGCATATTTTGCGGTATCTGACCGAATCGCGCTGGCATAGTCATAGACCGGCTCCTTTGTAAAATACAGACACAAAAGCGACCCCACTTGGTTTACTGTATAAGTCGTGATTTTTCTAATTTCATCTGCCATATACTGCCCCATGGCTTTTATTTTATCATAAACCGACGGGTTGTCCAAAAGATAAGTAAGCGTCGCAAATCCCGCCGCCATAGCAATCGGATTTCCCGACAGCGTTCCGGCTTGGTACACGCTTCCGACAGGCGAAACTTTTTCCATGATCTCCCGTCTGCCGCCATAAGCTCCGACAGGCATGCCTCCGCCAATGATTTTGCCATAAGTTACAAGATCCGGTGTTACGGAATAAAATTCACTCGCACCGCCAAAACAAAGCCGAAAGCCAGTGATCACTTCATCAAAAATCAAAAGGCTTCCGTTTTGATCGCACAGTTCCCGCAAGCCCTGCAAAAATCCGTCTTTGGGCGGTATCACACCCATGTTTGCCGCAACCGGCTCAACTATTACACAGGCAATCTCGTCCCGGTTCTTTTCAAACAAAGAAGCTACGCTGTCTAAATCGTTATAGCTTGCTAAGAGCGTATCCGAAGCCGCCCCTTTGGTAACTCCGCTGCTGTCCGGCGCACCGAAAGTTAACGCCCCGGATCCGGCTTTTACAAGCATACTGTCGCAATGGCCGTGATAGCATCCTTCAAATTTAATAATCTTATCCCGGTTCGTGTAACCGCGCGCAAGCCGTAATGCGCTCATAACCGCCTCTGTTCCGCTGCTCACCATCCGGATCATTTCAACATGTTTAATGTTTTTACATATTAGCTCCGCAACTTCAACCTCCATTTGGGTCGAAGCGCCGAAACTAAGGCCGTTTTTTACTGCATTTATAACAGCAGTTTCCACTTCATCTTTACAATGCCCCAAAATCATAGGGCCCCACGAGCCAATATAATCGATATATTCATTGCCGTCTACATCTTTCATTCTGCTGCCTTTTGCCGACGCAATAAACCGCGGCGTCCCTCCGACAGACCGAAAAGCTCTTACAGGGCTGTTTACGCCGCCCGGCATAACTTCTTTTGCTCTTTCAAATAATGCTTCTGATATACTCATTATCCAATATCTCCTTTTTTGATCGCATCTGCAAGCTCATTGGCATAATACGAAATCAAGATATCCGCACCCGCGCGGTATACGGAAATGGCACTTTCGCACATAATACCATATTCATCAATAAGCCCCATCTTAGCCGCCGCCTTTATCATCGCATATTCACCGCTAACACTGTACGCCGCAACGGGAAGATTGACATGGGAAGATACCTCTTTTACTACATCCAGGTAAGACATTGCAGGTTTTACCATAATAATATCTGCGCCCTCTTTAATGTCAAGTTCCGCTTCTTTTGCCGCCTCTTTTGCGTTGTGCCAATCCATCTGGTAGCCCCGTCTGTCGCCAAAGCCGGGAGCCGAGCCGGCAGCTTCGCGAAACGGTCCGTAAAAATAGGATGCATATTTCACCGCATATGACATGATCGGGATATCTTGGTAGCCTTTTTCATCTAGTTTACTGCGGATGGCATACACTCTGCCGTCCATCATATCCGACGGCGCCACCATATCCGCGCCTGCCTGCACATGGGACAAAGCGGTTTGCGCAAGAGCTATAAGCGTTGCGTCATTATCCACCGTTTTCCCGTTTAAAATACCGCAGTGACCGTGCGAGGTGTACTCACACATACACACGTCCGTGATGACACACATCGCAGGATACTCCTCTTTTATTTTTCGGATTCCCTGCTGGACGATTCCGTTTTCCGCATATGCCGAGCTTCCTTTTTCGTCTTTTTCTTTCGGAATCCCGAATAAAAGCACTTTGTCGACGCCATGGCTCAGTGCATTTTCAATTGCTTCGCCCACTCGGTCGGGGCTGTATCGGAACTGTCCGTCTAAAGAAGCAATCGGCGCTTTGATATTT
The DNA here is from genome assembly GCA_949299615.1 of uncultured Eubacteriales bacterium. Lineage (GTDB taxonomy): Bacteria > Bacillota > Clostridia > UBA1381 > UBA9506 > RGIG1666. Next base: position 4,517 of record CASGBM010000041.1, read on the forward strand.
TCCCCTTCTTCTAAAAACAGCGGCAGGATTAAGCTGTCGCTTGACACCCGCGTTTCTCTTACCATTTTTCTAATCACCGGATTTTCTCTTAATCTTCTCGGTCTTATCAGCATTTTAAATCACTCCTGATTCTATCACACATACTTTCCAGAGTCGCTTTTTCAGAAACCAAAACACAAAATCCCGCATCCTGCGCCTTTTTAGCCGTACATTTACCGATACAAACGGCTTTCATTTTTGTAGCATCGGCATTTGGATTATTGTGAATAAAACCATCTACACAGCTGCCGCTTGTAAACATGACATAGTCATACTCTTTCAGATCAATTTCTTCCTGCTTCACATAATCCGTACTGTAAATTGGCTGATCGCAATATTCGATCTTATTTTTCTTTAAAATTTCCGTTAATTGCTTGGATGCATTTTTCGCCCGCAAAAGTAAAACCTTATCCTGCGGGGTCATAAATTTTTGCTGCACCATTTCATTGGCTAACGTTTCCCCATCGTACACCGAAGGGACAAAATCGCAGTTGATTCCGTATTCGCGAAGTTTTTTTGCTGTTTTTTCGCCGACACAAGCGATTTTTTTATCATACAGACATCTTGCGTCCATACCGCTTTGCATCATCGTTTCAAAGAAAATTTCCACTCCGGCGGCACTTGTAAATATGATGACATGATAGCCGTCCAGCCGTAACTCAAAATTTGGAATAGCTTTCGTTTCAATGCAGGGATACGTCAAAACGTCCGCGCCCAAACGGTGCAGCATTTGCGCCAAAGCTGACTGTTTTTTCTCTGGCAGCGTTACAATAATCTGCTGACCTTTAAGGGGTTTTGCACTAAACCAATCAAACGACAATTGGCATACCTTTCCAACCACAATCACCGCAGGCGATTTTACTTGATTTTCTAAAATCACTTGTTCCATTTTTGAAATAGAGGAAACAAATTTTCTCTGATTCGTCCGCGTTCCGTTTTCAATTGCCGCGCACGGCATCTCCTTGCTCATACCTGCTTGCATGAGCCCCTGCATAATCCTGCCGACAGTAGATACAGACATCATAAATATTAATGTTCCGTTTAGCTTGACCAAAGAGTTAAAGTCAATCTTTAGGTCGCTGCCTTCTTTCGCATGGCCCGTAATCACATGAAACGAGGAACAAAAATCTCTATGCGTAACAGGAATTCCCGCATAGGCAGGCACCGATATCGGAGAAGGAATCCCGGGGACCACCTCAAATTCAATTTCATTTTCCAAAAGAATTTCCAGTTCCTCTCCGCCTCTGCCGAAAACAAAAGGATCTCCGCCTTTTAGTCTGACAACCATATTCCCTTTTTCTGCTTCCTCTTTTAAAATTTGGTTGATTTGGCTTTGCGGCACCGGGTGATTCCCAACATTTTTCCCAACATCAATCCGCTTTGCTCTGCCAGGAATTAAATCCAGAATGGGCCGGCTTACCAGACGGTCATACACCACCACGTCTGCACTTTCGATCAACTCCACCGCTTTTACGTTCAAAAGATCCACATCGCCGGGCCCTGCTCCCACTAAATATACCTTTCCTTTATTCATACCATTACCCTCTGTTTTTTATCATATTTGCCAGTTTTTGTCCCAGTATTTGGGCATCTTTTTTGTTTCCTGTTATTTTTTCTTTCCGCCAATGATTCTCCTCATCGGCAAAAAAACCGGTAATTGTTATCTCATCGCCCTCTATCTGCGCAAATGCTGCGACAGGAGAGGAACAGCCTCCGTCAAGCGTCCTTACGAAACTGCGTTCTGCGACCGATGTAATCCACGTATCCGGATCGTGAAGCGATTGCAAAAGCTTTGAATCAAAATCTTTTCTGCCCTGCACCGCCAGCACCCCCTGGCAAGCAGCAGGAAGAATTTCATCCACTTCAAAAATATAACTGATCCGTTCTAAAAGCCCCAGCCGTTTCATTCCTGCATAGGCTAAAACCAAAGCGCCGTATTCTCCGCTATCCAGCTTTGCAAGCCTGGTTTGAACATTTCCGCGGATGGCTTTAATGGGTGTATTGGGGTACAGGCATTGAAGCTGTAGTTTTCTTCTGAGGCTCGAACAGCCAATCGGCTTTTTAAAATCCATTTCGGTTTGCCCTTCCGGCAAAATGAGCACATCCCGGGGGTCTTCCCGCTTAGAAACCGCTAAGATGGGGATTTCATCGCTGATTTCCATCGGCATGTCTTTAAAACTATGTACCGTCAGATCGACTTTATTTTCAATGAGTGCACGGTCGAGTTCTTTCACAAAAAGCCCTTTTCCTCCAATTTTATCCAGCGTCCGATCCAAAATTTTATCTCCGGTTGTTTTCATCGTAATCAGCTCCAGCTCTATATCGCTGTTCGCCTGCCTTATTTTCTCCATCACCATTTCAGATTGTATCACAGCCAGCTTACTTTCACGGCTTCCGATTCGGATTTTCACGTCAATCACCTTCAAATCTATTTCTTACTTCATCAATTACTGTTTTTACCGCCTTGTGATCATCGCCGTTTCCGGCAATTCCAATCGTTGCGTCCCGGCAAAAAACCACACCCGGAAAATAAAAACTGCAGGCCTCTTTGTTGTCACACACATTTACCAATAGATTGATGCTTTTAGCATCAATTCCAATTTGCTGATTCACTTCTCTATCGCTTGTGCACGCCAAAACCAGATCCGCATGTTCTAAATATTTCGGATCATATTGACCGCAAATCCATGTAAACTGCCCGGACAGTTCCTGCAGTTCTTTTTGAATGTGCGGAGCTACCACTGTAATATGAAACCGAAACCCCAGCAAGGTTTTTACCCTTCTTGCCGCGACATTTCCGCCGCCGAAAACAACGACCTTTCTGCCGCTTGTTCGGACAAACAAAGGAAAAAATTCTCTCGATTTCATGTCAGTCCCTCCAGCATCTTCAAAATCTGTTCTAAATGGCACCCTGCCACCTGATCCGGTCTTCTTACCACAATGGCTGTGACGCCGCTACTTGCGGCAGCCTGTATTTTCGCATCAAATCCGCCCTCTCTGCCGCTGTCTTTTGTCACCAAATACCGGCAGTCAAGCTGTCTTAGCATGGCAGTGTTCAGCTCTTTGGTAAAAGGGCCCTGCATACAGATCACATTTTTCGGGCTCAGACCAAAATGCAGGCAGGCATCCAGGCTTTCCCTTGAGGGCAAAACACGCACATATAACCTGCCATAATCTGATAAACCGCTATATTTTGATAACTCTTTGCTCCCCGTAGTTACTAAAATATTTCCCGTTGTTTTATTTAAATATTTAACAGCTTCTGCAATACTGTCAACATAAACAAAATTTTCTTCCGCGATTTCTTTTTCCTCTCTTAGTACTCTGATATACCTGGCGTGTAAGGCTTTGCAGGCAGACACAAGGTTTTGCGTCACCGCTTTGGCATAAGGATGCGTTGCGTCTATCACCATCAAATAAGGATTTCCTGCAATCTGCTCTTTCATTTGCCTTTCCTCCATTCTGCCGGATAACACATTTAAATAAGGAGAAGGGGGGATTAGCTCTTTTCCATAATCCGTAGCAACCGAAACATCTGCGTAAATTTTATGTTTCGTGCAGTATTCACATAATTTTCTTCCTTCCAACGTCCCTGCAAAAATCAAAATTTTTTTACACACCGATATACCCCCGTGGCGTAACCATTTTTCCGTTTACAATCTTTGTTTCGCTGTTACCGATAAACACCGTCGTAAACATATCAATTTCCGAAATTTTTCCGATCTGTTCCAAAGTAGATATGATCCCTTTTTCCCCGTCTCTTCCAATGTTTTTCACATAGCCGCAGGGCGTGTTTGGGCTTCGGTATTGCAGAATCATTCGACATGCTTTTTCAAGATAATCCGCTCTTTTTTTGCTCTTTGGGTTATAAAAACAAATGACAAAATCGGCTTCTGCTGCAAGAGTGACCCTTTTCTCAATCCGGCTCCACGGCGTGAGCAAATCGCTTAAAGAGATCACAGCAAAATCATGAATCAAAGGCGCTCCTAACACCGCCGCTCCGCTGCAAGCCGCCGTAATTCCGGAAACAACCTCAATCGCAACCTCCGGATGGTCTTTCGCTACCTCCATCATAATCCCCGCCATGCCATAAACGCCGGCGTCGCCGCTGCAAACAAAAGCTACCGTTTTCCCTTTTTTTGCTTGCTCTAACGCAATTTTACACCGTTCTACCTCTTGTTTCATAGCGGTTTTAAAGATTTCCTTGCCCAAAGTCAAATCCTTCAGTAAATCCACATAAAAATCATATCCCACAATCACATCTGCTGAGGCAATTGCCTGTTTTGCCTGCGGCGTCATGTAATCCGCTTTTCCCGGCCCTATACCGACAACATATATTTTCATACCACACCAACCTTGTTTTCTTTATAGCTGCACCAATGATAAAAATCATGAATATATTTCTCTAAAATCTGATTTACCTGAACCATCTGGATTTTGTGTCTTTCATGGACTGCGCCCTGGCTGATATCGTCAATATTGTAATAAAGAATGCCATCCATTTGCTCAATTTTCGGATCAATGTCTCTTGGCACTGCCAGGTCAATAAAAAGTTTCGGAATCTTTTCCAAATGGATAATTTTGTCATATGTTATCGTGTGGTGCGGGCTCATCGTAGCGCTGACACACGCGTCAAACCGCGAAAGCTGTTCATATCGCGCGGCATATTCTATCGTTTCCGCCTTCGCCGGAATGATGTTGTCGCTGTGCTTATAGGTTCTTTTGGTCATAGTAACCGAAATTCCTTGCTCCAGCAAAAACTCACAAACACTTCTTCCTGCCGCCCCGTTTCCGATTACTAAAACTTTTCCGTTGGGAAATTGGTTCTTAACAATATTTGCCGCCCGTTTTGACGCGTTATCCTCAAAATTTTTAAAAACGACCGTTGTCTTCACTTTTTTGGCGGCGCTGATTGCGTTTCGGAACAAGACTTCTAAAACGCTGTCCGTCGCCCCGCATTCTCTGGCAAACGCGAGGGCGTTTTTTACCTGGGAAAGAATCTGGTCTTCTCCCCATATCTGTGACCGAAGACCGCATGCCACCTCGCATAAATGGTGCACCGCCTCGTCGTTTTCCTTGGTTATGTACCTGCCCTGGTACGGCTCCATATCCACATTTCTCATTTCGCACAAAACTTCAAAAGGGTTTAAAACCGCCTCTTCACCCATTGATAAATAGATCTCGGTTCGGTTGCAGGTAGAAATAATAACACAGCCTGAAATATCATCATATGATTTCAATTCCTGATATATTTCAGACATGGCCGAATTGGTGAGCGAAAATTTTTCCCTCACCTCCAAATTTGCAATATTGTGATCAATGGACGACATAACGATATTCAAAAATTACACTTCCAATCTTTTTTTGCTAACGAAACCGTAATTCCTTCCAGGCTTTTCTTTTTTAAAATAATTTCTCCGCCGCTTGCCAAAGCTGCGCTCCTTTCACACACATTGTCCGTTCCTGTGATCGTTTTTACAAAATCAGAGCCTTCAAACTCCCCGCTTATGCTGTTTAATTCTTCTGCGGTATAAGTGATAAAAGGAATGCTGTATTTGCGGGCAAACTCAACGATAGCGGTTTCTTCTTTTTTTAAATCAATCGAAGCGATTTGTTCCACCGCGGGAATAGATATCCCGTTTTCATCTAAGGTATCCAAAAGCAATCGTTCCAATTTGTTTGTGCCTGTATTTTTTCTGCACCCAACGCCGATGGTAATTACCTTCGGAATTACGTTTAGCGTTGTAAGAAACGGAGACAATTTTCCATTGACGCTGACGCAGATTCCAACCGAAGCCGCCGAATCCGAAAGTTCTGGCGGTACACTGCCGCATATCTCAAACTCACTGTAAAAACCAACCGGCTGCTCTTGTAAAACAGCCATGGAAATATACTTGATTTTGGAAATGTCAGCAATCGTGCAGTGATTTTTTTTGCTCCATACATCCACTTTAAATTTATGATTTAAATCTGTCGCGGTGGTAATGACGGGGATACTGCCGGTTTTTTTGCAAAGCTCCACGCAAAATTCATTGGCGCCGCCCAAATGACCCGATAAAAGGGGGATTGCGTAGCTGCCCATCTCGTCCAAAACAATCACAGCAGGATCAACGTCTTTTCCTTTGAGATGCGGCGCAATCAATCTGACCGCAATTGCCGCAGCGCCGATAAAAATTAAAACGTCGCAGCTTTGAAACATTTCCCTAACATAGGTTTTAATTTCCGTTTTGTCATAAACCGAAATATCGCCGCTTAGCAGCGGCAAAATTTTATTTTGCAGTTTTTCTCCGTTTTGGGTAAAGGAGATGACACAGATTTTCATGACTTTGACGCCTCTCTAAATTCATGGGAAAAAGCGGGGTCATATAGTTTGGAGCGTTCATATTCTGTCCCCAAAAAGCCGCCGACCAAAATTAGCGCCATTTTATTGATCCCGTTTTCTTTTGCCGCCGGGGCGATGTTCTCCACCGTTGTGCGCACAACTTTTTCGTCCTCCCAGGTAGCTTTATAGACAATTGCCGCCGGAGAATCCGGCGCGTAGCCGCCCGCAATTAATTTTTTTGACAATTCTTCCAGCATAGTTGTTGTTAAAAAAACAACCATGGTTGCGCCGTGCGATGCCAATTTTGAAATTTCCTCTTTTTCCGGCACAGGCGTTCTTCCTGCCATTCTTGTTAAAATGACCGTCTGGCTGACATCCGGCAGCGTATATTCTGCTTTGAGCGCCGCCGCCGCACCGATAAAAGAGCTTACTCCGGGCACAACTTCATATTCCAAATGATACGTATCTAAAAGATCCATCTGTTCCCGAATCGCTCCGTAAATGCATGGATCTCCCGTATGCAGTCTTACAATTTGCTTTCCAAGCTTTGACGCGGAAACCATCACATCAATCACTTCTTCTAATGTCATAGCTGCGCTGTTATAAATTTTACATTCTTCTTTTGCATTCTCCAAAAGAGCAGGGTTTACCAAAGAACCCGCATAAATGATAACATCAGCACGCTCTAAAATGTTTTTTCCCCGAACTGTGATCAAATCCGGCGCACCGGGACCGGCGCCAATAAAATATATCATGCTGTATCCTCCCAAATTAGGTCTTGTCCAACAAAAAGAACCGAACTTATGGATTAATCCGGAACAATAACCACCGAAAAATAACTCATCGTTTCATCAAGTTCCTCTGATGTTTTATATATTTTCTGATTTTTCATTGTTGCGCGTTCCACCGCCATCACGGTTTTTCCCTGCAGCTTTTCTTTCAGCTTTGCCATGGTCTTGCCCGATTTCATCAGCACCTTTGTGCCCGGCAGATCCAAGACGCGGTCCACATCTTGAAAGGTTGCAGGAACCACGTGCAGCATTTCATCCCGCATGCAAAGCGTTTGCCCAAGTGCCGCTGCCGCCGCGCAAAAGGATGGAACTCCCGGAATGACCTCCGTCTGGTAACCCATTTCTTTTATCCTCTTATGGACATACATCACTGTACTGTACACCGTGGGGTCTCCCAAAGTCAAAAAAGCAACGTTTTTGCCTTCCTCCAGTCTTTTGGAAATATCAAAGGCGGCTTGGTCGTGATATTTCTCCAGTTCCGCTTTTTCTTTGATCATCGGCATTTTAATCTCTGCAATCTCTTTTTCTTTGATGTAATCTGCCGCAATCATCAGGGCAATATTTTCTCCGGCGCCGCTGTCGGGTGCCACGATCACATCAGACTGTGCAATGGTTTTCATTGCTTTCAGCGTTAAAAGTTCGGGATCGCCGGGTCCCACCCCAACTGCGTAAAAAACTCCCTTCATACTTGCGCCCTCCTAAAAATCTCCGTGGCCTGATCTGCTGATTCGCTCTTTAACACATGCGCCCCGCTGGTATTAAAGATAATAACGTTAAAATCTACTTCTTTTCGGAGCCGCATATTCACATGATACAATATCTTATCTAAAATGCTGCGCATAACATCCCCGTAAATGCTTTCTTTTTTGAGTACATCCAGCGCTTCCTCTGTGGTTGTGCTGTTCATGATTTCAATTATCTTTTCTTTTTCCAGCCCGTACATAGCCGCATGCGCAGCCAAAATCTCAAGCCTTGCGTCCGCATAAGACGAATGGGTGTTCATAATCCCGGCAGCCAGTTTAATGAGCTTGCCAAAATGCCCTACCAGCAAAACGTGCTTAAATCCTTTATATCGAATATAATCCAGCGTTTCCCCAATATAATTTGAAATTTTGACTGCCTGATTGATATCCAGTTTCAGCGTATCTTTGCAGTAGGCTTCCCCATAATTTCCGGGCGAAATTAAAATGCTTTCCGGGTTTTCTGCATACCTTCTGTCAACCAATACTTTTATGGTATCAATCAAAGCCTGTTCGCTCATGGGCTCAACAATGCCCGTTGTGCCCAAAATAGAGATCCCACCAACGATTCCTAATCTCCCGTTATAGGTTTTTTTCGCCAGTTCCTCACCATTTTCCACACTAATTTCAATCAAAACACCGCCGCTATAATGATACTGCTTTAAGATCCTTTCCACATTTTGCCGAATCATTTTTTTGGGGACAGGATTAATGGCATACTCCCCAACATCACATTGCAGTCCTTTTTTCGTAACGATCCCAACTCCGCGCGATCCAGTTATCACAATGTCTTTTTCTGTCAATTTAACCGTGCATCCTATTTTTGCTCCGTGCGTAACATCCGGGTCATCCCCAGCATCTTTTACCACATTGCAAAAGGCACAATTGTCATCCATCGCGGCGTCCTCAATCAGAAAAAAAACTTCCGTCATATCCGGCATAAAAATGCGCGCTCCGTCTATTTTCCTGCGCGTCAAAAGCATCATTGTACTTGCCGCGGCCGCGGCCGCCGCACAGCTTCCGGTTGTGTATCCAAACTTTAGTTTCTGTCCGTTTTTTACAATATAATCACTCATTGCTTAACAGTTCCTTAATCGATTTTCTTGCCTTTGAAATGGTAGAAGCCGTAACATCTACATCAAAATGATCTTCTTTTTTTAATATTTCCATTAAATGCATTACTCTCGGCGTGCGCAGACTGCTTTTTCTGAGAATGGCAGGATCTTTTAAAAGTTCGTTCACCGTGCCGCGGAAAACAACCCGCCCCTGATCAAGGATGTAGCAATACTCACAAAACAGCGGTACAATATCAATTTCATGCGTGGATAGGATAACAGAAATGTGGGTTTCTTTCTTGATTTCCGTAATCAGGTCAAAAATTTCTTTAATCCCTGCCGGGTCAAGTCCGGCTGTGGGTTCATCCAATATGATCACGTCCGGTTTCATGATCAAAACACCCGCAATTGCCACTCTCTTTTTCTGTCCAAAACTGAGCGCATGAACTGGTTTGTCTAATAGATCACAAATTCCGATCCGGCGGGCAATTTCGTCAACAGCTTGTTTTGCCTTTGCCTTTTCCATTCCCATATTGATGGCTCCAAACGCAATATCATTTCTCACTGTATCCGAAAAAATCTGGTCATTGGGGTCTTGAAAAACAATTCCTATCTTACTGCTTAAAAGCCTGACATTTTTGGAGGTATATTTCATTTCTTCACCGTTATAATACACTTTTCCGCTGTCAGGTTTTAACAGCCCGTTTAAATTTAAAAACAATGTGGACTTTCCGGCTCCGTTCCCTCCCAAAACCGCTGTGACAGAATCTTGCGGGATATTAAAATTGACATGATCCAGCGCCATTTTTTCATCATAGCTATAGCACAAATCTTTTGTGCTGATTATATCCAATACGCCCACCTCTTTTCCAGGAGATAAACCGCGATTATAAATACCGGTATGAGGCAAAGGGACACCTGCAGCGCCGCGTTTTTTTCATAATCTTTCTCAAGCGTCGGGATTTCTCCAGAATATCCTCGTGACTCCAGCGCATGATACACTCTGCCGCATTTGTCGTATGTTTTTATAAACAGCGCAGCAATCAGCTGTCCGCATGACACCACGGAAGTTCTAAAATTTTTATAGCCGAGCCTTGCCCTTTGCGCAACGAAAATTTTAGAATATTCCTCAAACAAAACAAAAATATACCGATAAATAAATTCCATTAAGGAAAGAATCATTTTCGGCACTTTCATTTGTTTCATTGCATACAGCAAATCATTCATCGTAGTACTCAAAGCAATAAAATATGTGCAGCTTACGGCGCTCATTGCCTTTACCAGTAGCAAAAGGGCATTTTTTATGTTTTCCCGCGTGCTGCACAGCATAAAGTTTCCGATTCGAATACCAAAAAGCATGTCATCGCTGCTGCTTACCTGAAACAGGATCGGGATAATTCCAAGAATTAAAAAAGTAAGCGGTATCATCAATAGCTTCAAATATTTTCCTATGGTTATCCTGCCGGTTATCCACGTAACCGCACCCATCGCAGTCAGCACAAAAACACCAACCGATAAACTGTTCAGCAGCAAAATCAAAACAAGCGGAATTGCCCCAAACAGTATTTTAAGGGTGGGATGTGCGTTTTTTATTGCGCTTTGGTATGCATAATCATTCATTGTTTTCATTTTTTCTCGCCGTCATTCTTCCCAAAATAAATCCAATAACCCCTGCTCCGGCCGCCGCCTGAACACAAAACAGCAAAGACTCAATCTCTCCGCTTGCGGGCTCAGAAAGCGGTGTAAACCAAGGCTTATAACCCTCATCTATTTCTGTAATTGCCTCTTCTGCCATACCGTCGGCACCTGCAAATTCTGCATCTTTTAACAAAAACAGCGGAAGCAAACAGATCGCCGCTGCAATCACCAACAATATAATGTTTTTTTGCCACAATTTCATCCAAATCTCTCCCTTCCAAACAACTTTATTGAAAAATGTTTAATGCTTTCAGTTCTCTTTTGCCGTATTTTTCAATAATTCCAAACACAACTACCGTAACCAGTCCTTCACAAACTGCCAGCGGAATTTGTGTCAGGGCAAATATGGACAAAAATTTTATTAACGACGCCAAAATGTTGCCATTTTCAGGGTGTGCCAGAGCAAGTTGAACTGCCGTAACCACATATGTAGCCAAATCCCCCAACAAAGCAGCAAAAAATACACTTAGCCCAGTGGACAGCTTTGCTTTTTTTAAGCCTTTAAAAACAACAAAAGATACAATCGGCCCTGCGATTCCCATTGAAAAGTTATTTGCTCCCAGCGTAGTGATCCCGCCATGCGCCAACAAAATTGCCTGAAACAAAAGCACAATCAGCGAAACCAAAGACATGGCAAACGGCCCGAATAAAATCGCGCCCAGCGCAACTCCCGTGGGATGCGAGCAGCTGCCCATCAAAGACGGTATCTTAAGCGCAGAAAGCACAAACGCAAATGCACCGCAAAGCGCCAGCAAAACAAAGCTTTTTGGTTCTTTTTCAAACTTTTTTTTCAGAGAGACAAAAGCCGCAATTAAAAATGGTACGCAAACCACTCCCCATGTGATTGACCAAGCCGGGGAGAGAAAGCCTTCCATAATATGCATGGCATTTGCCGTAAGGTTTATCCCGAAGACTAAGATAAATGTAAGCCACATTCCCCACAATCTTTTTTTTGTTTTCATAAAACATCCCCCTTGAAATAATATAATATTATTTTGGTTTTGAAGCAAGGGCGCATGAAAACAAAAACCCGAACAAATCACGAAGATAAGTTCAGGTTCTGTGTACTTACATAAACCATCGCTTCAAGACCTGTGATGCAAAATGGTTAAAATACAGGCAGGTATTCCGACTCAGAAGTCATCGCTTTTGTTTCGTCTTCCCATAAATCAATACAGTGACTGTTTTTCAACATGAAACAAAGCTCATTCAATACGGCAACAGGCTTGTTTAGGATTCACACCTAATTCCCTATTAATGCATAAAAATGCAACCATGTATTTTTGTATCATTATCTATTTTTAGACAGTTTATCACATATTTTTTACAATGTCAAGCGATAATCATGCAAGCAGATCAGAAAATTTTTATGTCACTAAGACGCCCTATGCAAACTACTTTTTAGTTTCAAACGGCAGGTGCCTTATTCTGTCATTCCCCCTTCCCCGCCTGTTTAATGATCTGGTTGACATACACGCTTGCACCGGCAGCGAGGACGCCCTGCACAAAGCCGGTAAAGACGGCAAGCAGGAGGGCTTTCCAGCCGCCTACAGGTTCCGTTGCCGCAATCCAGATACAGCTTAAAACCACTCCGCAAGACCCCAAAATCCACGGGATATGCTTGTTGTTTAC
>CASGBM010000042.1 GCA_949299615.1 uncultured Eubacteriales bacterium
CTTTTGGATAGTTTGAGTGTAACATATTATTTTTCGTTTCGCCATAAACCTACATTTTTTCCTCGGCGTTTTCTTTCATTTTATCACTGGCGTTGACAATCGAAAACGGTCTGAACGCCGAGGAAACAACGAAAAGAATCAATGCGCTTGCGGATGAAAAAAACGCTTTAGAAGTCAAAATTATGGAGTTAAAAGTTATTCCGGCTGAAAATAAATCCGTCGAAGAGATAAAAGAAATTTTCTCTGCAACAGCAAACATACATAAATTATCTCCCGAAAACCAAAAACTTGTCATACAAAAATTTGTCGATAAAATATTTTTGTATGAAAAAGGGGATAAAAAAATTGTTAGGGTCGTTGTAAACCCTAACAACACTGACGTATCCAGTTTTTTGGATAATAATGGTCGGGGTTGAGGGATTCGAACCCCCGGCCCCATGGTCCCAAACCATGTGCGCTACCAAACTGCGCTAAACCCCGACAGGCAATAACAACTATATATATTACCTTTTTTCCTCTATTTTTTCAAGTATATTAAACCGCTATATTTTTAAATTATCTTTCAATTGGTGAGGATTTCTCAAAATTTCTTAGTTTCTCTACCAAAACTGTCATTTTTCATTCCGAAACCAGTCATAAACTACCCCGCACAAAAGAAACAAACCTAAAATGCCAAACAGCGTGTAACAAGATTCTATCAGCTGCGAAAACGGAATCAGCGACAGCGGGATTGCAGCCAGACATAATACCGCGGATACCGCTTTTCGGTTTCCTGTCCGCGCAGAAAAATGCTCGACAACCGAAAACCCATTGGCAGCGGCCGTCGTAAGCATGGCCATATAAAGCACTACCGCATAAAGAACCGACGCCGCTGACCCCAGACTCTTTGATATTGTCAAAAGAGGCAGCTGCGAGCCGACAATTCCGCTGTATGCTGCGTATAGTACCAAACACGCTAAAACAATGACCCCCAAAAGCGCAAATCCTCCCAAAAGCCCCCCTTTTACTGCGCCGCTTTTTGAATCGGCAATTCTGCTGAGGGGAACCAGCACCGCTGACGCACTGATCATGTTAAAACTTACATATAAAAACACACTTATAAAAAATTTGCCGCTGCCTACCGCAAACGGAAGCCACATTTCACGGTACTGCGAAAGCAAAAAAACAACGCAGGTGAATAAAATTCCGCAAAGCATAAACGGAACTAATATACTATTTATTGCCGTTAGCCCTTTTAGGTTTCCTTGCAGTACAATAAAACAAACCAGCGCTGTAAACAGCGCGCCGCCAAGCTGCGGAATGCCCAGCTGTTCTTGAAACAGCGCGCCGCCCCCCGCAATCATAATACAAAAACTAACTGCAAGAAACAGCTCTACAATTAAATACAATCCCTTCGCTATCTTTGCGCCGAAAACCCGGTGTAAATAATCCTGAAAATTGTATATTTTTAAGGCTTTTGCCCTGCCCAAAACAATTGCCCCGCACAAAGCAAACATGCCGCCCGCAATCGCTCCGCCCCACAATCCTCTCACACCGTAGCGCACAAAGAATACCATTAATTCCTGTCCGGAGGCAAAGCCCGCTCCTAAAACCGCTCCGGCATAAACCGCTGCAATCTGCCAAACGTCCCTGCTGTTTTTTCTCACATTTTGCCCCGCTCTCTTATAATTGTTTTTTTATGTTAACCCTATGAAAATGCTGGTTACACGAACTTTACATTTCTATTACAAACGTTTGTTTTGTTTATAAAACCTGTGGATAACCTGTTAATAATGTGGATAACTTTCAAGAAAACTTGATTTTAACCGTTTTTTCTGTTGAAAACCATGTGGATAGTGTGGATAACTTTTATTTCCAATTTTCCATATGGTTTACATAAGATTATGATTTTTCGCCGCTCTTTGCTCCGAATTCTTCTCTTTTTATTAATTTTTATGTGGATATTCTTGAATTTATTCCTATAATAGTATATAATAGAATTTACTATGCAAAGCGATAAATTATGGCTTACAGGAAAAGCAAAGGAGATTCGGCATATGAAAATTCGTGTCTGGAAAGATTGCTCGCAGGAAGAGAAAAATTTTGTGTTAAAGCGCGCCGAACTGGACATCAGCGAGCAGATGAAACTGGCGATTGATGTCTCAAACGACATCCGCGATCACGGCGATGCTGCTGTTTTAAAATACACAGAAAAATTTGATCACGTCACGCTGACACAGGATAAAATAAAAGTGAGCGCAGAGGAGATAGAAGCCGGCTATCAAAATTTAGATCCCGAAACCCGGGAATCCATCGCCTATGCCGCTAAAAACATCCGCAATTTCCATTCCAAACAGATGCCGGAGGAAATGTGGTTTACCAATGTTGATGAAGGTTTGATGGTGGGAGAAAAAACAACGCCTATTGTGGACGTTTGCCTTTATGTCCCCAGAGGAAAGGGCAGTTTTCCTTCCGTTTTGCTTATGCTGGGAATACCGGCTGTGGTTGCCGGAGTGCCGAAAATTGTGGTAGTAACTCCGCCGAATGAAAAAGGCGATGTTGACGATGCGATTTTAGCCGCCGCAAAAATTATCGGCATTACAGAAATTTATAAAGTAGGCGGAATCCAGGCGGTTGCCGCCGCAGCTTATGGGACGGAAACCATTCCGAAATGCCATAAGATTATTGGTCCCGGAAACGCCTACGCAACGGCCGCCAAGCGTGTTTTGGCAAACCATATTGACGCAGGTCTGCCGGCGGGACCGAGCGAAGTTATTATTTTGGCAGACGAATTTGCCGATCCGGAAAAATGTGCGCTGGACGTTATGATCGAGGCGGAACACGGCCCGGATTCTGCCGCTCTTTTAGTTACCCACTCGAGGGATTTGGTGGAAAAAGTTCTTCCCATTATTGACCGCCAGCTTGAAAAAATCTCTGAAAAGCGGCGCAGCTTTGTCACTACTAACTTTGATACATACGGCGGCGTAATTTTGACCGAATCTTTGGAGGATTCCATCGCTTTTGTCAATGAATATGCGCCCGAACACATGGAAGTTATGACCAAAGACCCGTTTGCGGTTTTGGAAAAAATAAAAAATGCCGGTGAAATTTTGCTGGGTGAATATACACCGGTCACCTTGTGCAATTTTGTGCTGGGACCGAATGCCATTTTGCCGACAGGGGGGTTTGCAAAAACCTATTCCAGCGTTTCTGTCATGGACTTTTTAAAACGCTCTTCCGTGGGTTATGCCAGCCGGGAAGGCTTTGAGCGGGTCAGAAACCATGCCTATAACATTGCTAAGGTGGAAGGCTTTGATACGCACGCTTTGGCGGTGAAAGAAAGGAAATAAGCTTATGAACAGCAATAAAATTACGGTTACGCGCAAAACAACGGAATCGGAGATGAAAGTGGAACTTGACGGTTCTGCCCTCGCGCCGGACTACCGTTCCAAAATTCGCACCCCTGTGCCGTTTTTCAGCCATATGATTGAGCACATTGCGTGGCGCGCAGGCATCACCATTTGTGTGGACATTTCGCTGGACCAATTTTTCCTGCATCATGTCATCTATGAGGATTTGGGAATCACTTTTGGGAAAGCGGCTAGAGAATATATTTTGCGCAACAAGGCAAACGGCGCAACCGGTTATGGCGATGGAATCGGGATTATCGACGAGGCAAAAGCCGAATGTGCAGTTAGTTTTGAGGAGCGCGCCTATTTTGGTTTTGACGCGCAAGCGATCAAGCTGCCGGCTTCTACCGAAGGGGTCAACTCGGAAGACCTTGTCACATTTTTAGAAGGGTTTTGCCAGGGGGCCATGTGCACCTTGCATTTGGACCTTACGAAAGGTGTGAACGGGCACCATATTTGGGAAGCGGCTTTCCGTGCTTTTGGGATTGCTCTCGGCCGTGCGTTTTTCTTAGATGAACGCCGCAAGAATATGTCTGCCGGCGTTGCCGGTTCGGTGGAGTTTCTCATTGATTAGGCAGGAGGATACCTTGAAACGTTTTAAGCTTGCTTCTTTTTTAGACCGGTATGACGCTGTTTTGTTTGATATGGACGGCGTTGTGACCAGCGAGCAAATGTATTGGAATTCTGCTGCGCTTGCTGTATTTGAAATGTATTTTGGAAGTCATTATTACGGCAGTGAGACATTAAATGCAGCCGTATTATCTGAACATATGGGCAGCATCCGCCGCCGGATTTTCTGCTGTGACCAAACCATTCGCACCGTGAAAAACCGGGGTGTCAACTCGAATTGGGATCTTGCCTATGTTGTGCTCGGCGCCGCGCTGTATTTGGAAATCAGCGGCGATTTTAAGGCAGTTTTAGCATATCTTGCGGACTTTGAGGGCGATGTGTTTTCCCTGTATAATGCCGTTGCGGAAAACCTTTCGGTGAAGTTTCAAAAAACGAAGGACTACTATGCGCGCCTGGGCCCTTTTTGGCAGGAAGTAAAAAACTGTTTTCAGGAGTGGTTTTTGGGAGACAGGCTTTGTCAAAAGAGCGGCTTTTCCCAGCCCGTTCTCTGCGGCAAACCCGGTTTGCTGCATTCGGAAGAGCCGCTGGTAGATAAAGAAAAGCTGATTTGCCTGCTTCGGTTGCTCCACAGCAGCAACAAGCATCTCAGTGTTGGAACCGGACGGCCCCGCTTAGAATGCGAAAGCGTGCTTTCGGCTTGGGGCGTTTCCCAATATTTTGCGCCCGGCTGTCTGATCACATATGATTCTGTGACGGAGGCAGAACAGGAGCTGGCTTCTTATGGAATCTGCGCAGAACTGACAAAACCGCATCCGTTTATGTTTATAAAAGGAATGTTTGGAAATACCATATCTGCCTTGGATATTTTTCAGGGACATTATGATGCCGGCCTCTTGCGGCGAGCACTCGTTGTCGGCGACGCAGGCGCGGATCTTTTTGCCGCCAAAGCGGCGGGATTTGGGTTTGCTGCGGTTTTAACCGGCGTGCAGGGGCAGGGCGCCCGCAGTTTTTTTGAAAAAGAGCAGGCAGATTTTATATTAAATGATGTATTAGAATTGATGACGGAGACACAATAATGAATATTACTTTGCCTTTTACTGACGAAATCATCAGCCAGTTGCATGCGGGCGACCGCATAACCATATCCGGTACTTTATATACTGCCCGCGATGCGGCGCATAAGCGCATGACGCAGCAGCTTTGCGGCGGAGCATCTCTTCCGTTTGATCCGAAGGGTCAGACCATTTATTATGCCGGTCCGTGCCCCGCAAAGCCCGGCCACGTCATTGGTTCCTGCGGCCCTACCACCAGCGGCAGAATGGACGCTTATACCCCCGCTTTGCTGGATCTTGGGCTCAAGGCAATGGTCGGAAAAGGTCAGCGTTCAAAAGAGGTCGTTGACGCCATGGTCCGAAACCACTGTGTTTATTTGGGCGCGATTGGCGGCGCCGGGGCGCTGTATTCCAAATGTATTACCTCCATGGAAGTAATTGCCTATGAAGACCTTGGCCCGGAATCGGTCAAAAAACTAACGGTAAAAGATATGCCGCTTACGGTTATTATTGATTGCCGCGGCAATAATTTATATGATTTGGCAGCAAAATAAAAACAATAACTGCAGGTAAGAAGGTCCCATTTGTTTTTTATGATATTATAATTTAGGAGGAAACTAACATGGCAAACAAAGTAACCAAAGACACAATTATTATGGATGTACTGCAAATGAATGCCGATACGGCACAATTCTTTTTTGAAATTGGGATGCACTGCTTGGGCTGTCCGTCTGCAAGCGGCGAATCCATTGCTGAAGCGTGTGCTGTCCACGGGGAAGATGCGGACGTTTTGGTAGATAAAATCAACCGCTTTTTAGCAGAAAATGAATAACCTGCGCCCTTTCAAAAATTCACTTATTTGACTGCGCGGGAGTTATCTAAAACCATACGAATTTATAAACCTTTTCGGCGGAGAATGATACAAGAGGTTTTTCGCTGAAAGGGTTTTTTATGCCTTATGGCACAAAAAACGAGACGGGCAGAAGAAAAATTGCCCGTCTCGCTTTACTGCTGTTTGTTTCTTACTTTTCTAAAAACCGCTGCAAAATGGTTGCTGTTTCTGCACGGGTGGTGTTCCCCTTTGGATCAAGGATATTGTTATCTTTTCCGCTGATTAACCCCGTACCAACTGCCCAGCTGATATTTTCCCTTGCCCAGGCTGATACTGTGCTTTCATCCGCAAACACACTCAAATCTCCCTGTCCTTCTATTTCCATTGCTTTGTAATCTGCATAACGGTTCATAATCGCCGCCATCTCTTCTCGGGTTATATTCTGATTCGGCGCAAATTCCGTGTCGGAATATCCGTTTACAATCTTTTCGCTCGCTGCCCAACGGATGGCTTCGCCGTAATATGCGCTCTCATCTATATCTGTAAACGGCATCAGATAATTCACTGTCGGCTGTTGTTCCAGACGCCATAAAACCGTTACCAGCATACCCCGGGTAATTGTTTCATCAGGTGCGAATGTGTTTTCTGTCATGCCCGCAAACAATCCATTTTTATTTGCATATGCAACTGCACCATAGAACCAATCTGACTCCTTGACATCAAGGAACGGATTTTCCCATTGCTCCGTTTCAGAAGGATCTGTTGGATTTGTCGGGTCCGATGTTCCCGAAGATCCTGACGATCCCGGCGTTCCCGAAGAGCCTGATGAACCTGACGGATCCGTCGGGTTGTCCGTTTCGGTTTCTCCTTCTGTCCATTTTGCGTACAAGGTCATGTTTTTCGTTACCTTGGCCGTGAAGTCATATGCTTCTGTGCATTCCGCATCTGTGTACCAGCCGCTGAAGGTATAGCCTTCTTTGGTCGGATTTGCCGGTTTTACAAGCGATGAATTTTTGTTTACGCGAACGCTTTCTACCTTGCTTCCGCCCTGGGTGTTAAATGTTACAGTATAGGAGGTGTTCTGTCCCGACGGTGCATATGGTGACCGCAAAAGGCTTAACGTATAATTCTTATCACTAACCGAAAATTGGATGGTCTGATCCCATCCCGTAATATTGACAGCAAGGCTGCCGCCTGTTCCCATGTCCGTATCTTGAATTGTTACCGTCCCGCCGTCGCCGGAATATGCCGTAATGATCAGGCTTTCTGGCGCTTCTTTTGGCAGAGTGAAGGTATAGGTGTATACGCCTTCTTCATCTAAAGTAAATTTATCCTTGGTTATCGGCAAGCCTTCAAAGGTCAAAATCTCTTCGCCTTCTGTCAGGGTCTGCACCATGACCCGGGCGCCTGCCTGGCTGAATGAAATTTCATCCACCTGTTCCGTTTCGCCAAGCAACTCGCCGGATATGTCTGTCTGTTGGGTTTCCAGTATCTTTCCGTCCTTCGCCAACAGGTACGCCATCAGCTTGCCTCCGGTATAGTTCTGCAGAGCGTTGTTTCTTAAGACGATCCGTGCAACGGTGTTCCCGGACTCGTCCGTACCCTGCTCTACATTCAGGCTGGCCTTTTCCCCTTCTCTGGCAAGCGCACCGGTCAGTAACACCGTCTCCTGATTGTCGGAGCGGTTATACTCCGGAAGCCGCACTTTTTCGCCCTGGTCTCCTATCTTCCCTTCTGTCCATACATCTGCATAGAGGTATACGCCGGTTTCCGGTACTTCTGCCTGCTGAAGTGTTGTTTCTACATAGTCCTTCAAATCAAAGGTAATTTCCATGTTAAACACATCCTGGTCAATCCGGCTGAGCGCCTCTTTGGAAATGATTGCCGTATTGCCCTGTACTTCGACGTCGGATGTTTGGCTGCTTATCGCTGCCTTTTCCGTGAAGAGGTCATCGGTGTAGAAATCTATTTTAACAGTCCTGTCCTTACCAGCCAGTGTGGCGTCGGACAAATTATACAGGGTGATCCCGATCGTCCTCTTCCCGTTCTCCTCTTTGAGCACTTCCATCCGTGAAATGCCGATATCGGGATAATCAAGATATACGGTCCCGTACAAGTTCACATTTCCGCCGTTTGCCGTAATCATGTAGTCTACATCTTCTATTGTACTGCCGATCTTATGCAAAACAGGGATAGTTGCGCTCTGGTTCGGAAGCAGGGTGCCGTCGAAAACTGCCGTCTCGCCATTGCCCAAATCTATTTGCAGCCCGGCCAGATCGTTAATTCCCGTGTTGCGGATGGGGAACAGGATTGTTGTCCAGTTGTTCGCGCGCAGGTTTTGATATTCTACCCCGATTTTTTCCACTTCTGCCGCATCTAACGCAAAGCTGGAAGTCGCTGTGTAGAGCAGGATCTCTTCGCTGGGGATATACACTCCGCCCACATCTACTAAGGCGTCGTTGTTGTACTTTGTTGCCTGAATAATTGCTTTAACCTCATTAGAACCGCTCACATATGCCTCAAACTGATCCGCAAGGGTATTGTTCGGAAGGGTTGCCAGTTCCAAAGCAGACGACAGCAGATAGCCGCCATTCCCGTCGCTGCGCAGTTTTGCTGTTTTTAAAACACTGTGGGCTGATATCGTGAGCCCGTTTGCGTCCGATTCGTCCGTAATATTCTCATTCCATATAATGCTCAGGTTTTCTACATTGGAATAATCCCCGCTTAAAGAGGCAAACCGGAAATCGGCCCCTATCATGGCGCCGTTCGCATTGGTCAGTTCTGCCAGCGAAGCAGGGAAACTGTTTGAAATAATGCCGTCTGTGCTGATTGCCGCCAGCTGAATGTCACTCTTATTGTTCCGCACGCTGTGCCAGCCGATAATAAACCGGTCGTCTCCTTCTTGGAAATTTGCGCCTATAACCTGCGGGTTTTCATCCAGATTGCTGTCTGCGGTCAGCATCATCGACGTTAGGAAGCTTCCGTCATTTTTCACAATGCTGTATCCCGTTTCATAATCTGCGGTATTGCTGTTTCCGCCTTTGTCCAGTGTATATACCGCAATCGCCGTGCCATCCGGCAGCATTGCCGCCTCCAGGGCTTTGACATTGCCGCTGGTGCCGTTATACAGGGCCTTGGCTTCGCTCCAGCTGCTGCCGTCGTAATAGCTGTATACAATTGCATCCTGGGATTTAAAGTTCAGCAGGTTTTCATCATCTGCGCTGCTGTATACGCTTCTCCAGAACACGATGGCCTTGTCGCCGTTTGCCGCCACTGCAGGCGCCAGATCCGGCGTGCCGTTATTGGTAAGGCGGGTAGAGATCCAGCCGCTGCCGTCGTAAACCGATGCCACAATTTCGCTGCTGTTCATCAGCAGGTTTTGTTCTTCTATATTAATTTCATCCCCCGCGTCTTTTTCCGGAATCCGGCTGCTCATGCGTACCCACGCTGCGGCGGCAAAGTCTTCGCTGCCGGCAATGTCTGCATCGCTGTCTCCAAACCCGGAAAAGTCTGCCGGGTCTGCAATATTTGCCGGCACCGAATAACCGTCTGCGCCAAGGAGGCTGTATTGGATCCTGCTGTCATAAATGCTTTTACTGTCGCGGTCTCCGATGTGCACCAGCACTTTCCCGTCATCGCTGATTTCCGGATAGGCACCGGGGTTCGCGTTTTTCTGAAGATTTTTCAGCCCGCTTTCTTTATCTAAGCTAAAGAGGGAAATCCCTCTTTTTTCCTCTCCCCACGTACGGGTATTTTGTGTCAGATAGTCCCGGCTTTGCAGTTTTGCCGTTGCAGACGCAACGCGCAAGCCATTGGCTGCCGCCTCGGACTGGAGTGACATTAGGGACAGTCCTGAAGTAGCGCTATCCCAATATGTTTCAATGTCGTCATACTGGTGAAACGTCTGTGTCGCGCCCCAAGAGCCCGATGCCAGTACCGCCTCATAGGAGATAAACAGGAATTTTGCAACAAATTTAATTCCCGCTTCTCCCAAAATTCCGACAGACTGGCCGTTCATCTGGCGTTTGGATTCATCCGCCAGATACGTCCGGGATAAGAATTTGTTTTGGTTATCCACCGTAAGCTTGCCAAACACGCCAAACTTCAGCGCCACAACCGAATAGTCAAAGCCTATTCCTCCAAACGCGGAGACATAGGCGTTAATCCGCAAGGTAGTCAAATAATCATTTACCGCGCTAAGCTCCGGATCGCTCCACGCAAGGTCATCGCCCTGCTGGCTGTACCGCACGGCGGTCTGAAAGTCAAGCTGGATCGTGCCGCCCAGTTCAAAAGACGCCGTTACCGGAACCGGCCCTACCGTAGTGTTTACATTAAAGTTAAACGCCGCTCCCACGCCGGCGGTAAATCCGCCACTGGTGGTATAAACTTCCCACTTTTTCTTCTCCAGATTATACCGGATTTCTGCTTCATAAAACCCCTCAAGCTGCAGGTTAAGGTCTGTTCCCGTAAATTGCTTTTTTGAAGAATTTTGCCGGTATGTTTCCATCGGGTTATACGTTCCCTGCGCCATTTCGCTCAAATCACCCACGCCCGGAACATTCATTTCCGCTTCAGCCGAAAGGAAGTCAGCATCAAGGGCAACTCCTTTTTCTGAATAATCCATATCCTCCAGTTCTATCGTGTTATATCCCGTCCAGATCAACGCCTTAAACACGCTGGGATCCTCGCTGGGGGAGATGATCATTTTAAATATGGAAGAATCTACCGGCCCGTTAATTTCGCTCAGCTTGCCGGTCAATGTTTTAAATATGCTGCTGCTGCCTATTGACCCAAAGTTAGAGGCGCCCACAATACTTGCACCTTTCATGGTAACCAACATGTTGGTCACATTTTCATCGTCGCTGACCTCAGGCACCCGTGACAAATCAATCAGGCGGAATGGCATGGTGCGTTCCTGCACCAGGCTGGAATCCTTTGTGACGCGGGTCTTTATGCCTATATCTTTCCCGTCTTTAATCCAGCCCGAATTGGTCATGCTTTCTTCGGTCAGCGTTAATACGTTAGTAACAACGGGAATCGATGCAAACGGATACTGTTCGTTGCTGCTGATCTGCCCATCGGGTATAAAGCCGTTTTCATCCGCCATTTTAAGATCAAAGTAGGGAGCGTCCTTCATGTCCTCGCCCCACAGGTACATGATCGTTTGCAGATCTGCGGTTTTATAGGAGCTGCTGGGGCCTACCCTGCCGGTAAAATTACGAACATTGTTCACCTTGCCGTTGTCCAGATGGTAGTCGACAACCTGGTATGCCACAAACGGCTTGTTTGCTTCTCCCTCTGCAACCTCTTCCAGCGAAACAACCCCTTCTGCCGTGCGGATTTGGTCCACCATGCTGGTACCTGTATATACCGTATGCAGCAATGGATAATACCGGTTTTCTGCTATTTCACTAATTTCAAAAATGTATTCTATCTTATCCGTGGATATCAGCGCCGTATCTTCCGTTTCTCCGTTTTCTGATGACCAGAACTGGGTAACGTCAAAATACACTTCCACCGTCCCGTTTGCATCCGTTTGATACGTCTGACCTACGCCGCCGTTTTCCATGGAATCCACATTCGGGCCGAGTGCCGCCGTTTCACAATAATAGCCGTTTTTATACACGCCGCCGCGGATCGTTACATCCGTATTTGCCAGCGGGTCGCCGCCCGGTTTGATCAGGGTCAGCTCTGCTTTTGCCACTTCGCGCAGGCAGAAAATGTTCATCGGATAAAGCTGCAGTTTTGCCGCATCTTTTTCTCCCGACTGCAGATTCCTTTGATATAGCGTTCCCATGTATAGCGTATCCCCGTCTTTTGACCGAAGCCATACGTCGCTCGCTATCCCGTTCGGCTCATAAAGCGCCAGCGTTCCGTCTTCGTTGGTCGTTTCCGTCCGCCGGTTTCCCTGTCCGTCGGTATACTCTAGTGTAGTGGTCACCGCAGGATCTACCTGGAATAGATAAAACCGGTTCTCTAAGGTTTGAGAATCCACCGCTATTGATGTGCTCATTCCGGTCGCAGCATGGGTTGCCGTAATAGTGGCATGACCGCTGCTGGTGGAACTGATTCCCATTGTGCTTTGAGGCAGGAATGACGTAATATCAAAATTCTTAATGTTTTCATACAACCCGCCCTGTTTATAGTTAACAGAGGCTACTGCATCGTTGTCTGTTTCCCACGATATGCCGTCTTTAAACGCGTTCCAGTTATACTCCTCATGGTTGATACTGATATAATCCATCAGGCTCAGCTGTTGACGCAGGTTTGCAATTTTCAGCGTGTCGGTCGGCAGCTCGTTCGCGCTTCCATCCACCTTGGATGTATTATCAAAGCTCAGATGGTCTATTTCTTCGTTTTGGCTGTTTACTATCTTTAAAATATCTCCGTTGTATACATACAGCGGGAACGAATCGCTGCTCGGCGCACTGGTTCCCAGATTGTCCACTGTAAGCGTTACCTGATAGGTATGCTTCAGTTCGCCCTCCGCCACGTCGCTGATCGAAAGCAAATAGCTGCCCGTGGCTGTATCAACAGGATGCGTTATGGTATTTACTACCGTATTGTCCTCCGCCACCTCATGAATGGTAAGAACTGCATTTTGTCCGCTGCCTTCCGTCCAGTGTTCTAACTCCCACGGTATCTTTATGTTGTCCGTCTGATCGGTCAGATAGAGATTCTCCGGCTGTATCAGTCTCGCTGTCGCCGGCCAGGGATATACTACTATCCACGCCATGGCGCTCAGCCGTATCCCGTCCTCTAAGGCATGGGGGTGCGGCATGGACACCCTTACCGTATAGGCCGCTGCATCATCTTTGGATAACTGATGGAGTATTCCCTCTCCAATTTGGTATTGATTTGCATCCAGCGCGGCAGTGTCCTTCAAAATCGGGGTCGCTCTTGCCAATGCTTCTTCGTTTGCATAGTTCCCTTCAAACAACTCTATTTGGAAAGTAAATTCCTTATCTTCTACAAAATACTGCGCGTTGGAACTCCAAAGCACCGTTGCTGCCTCGTCCTGACGGGCAATTATGGCGGTAGATCCTGTCGGTATCACCAGAGCAATTGAGTCCCCCGCAATAACCTGATACGTCTGCGTTTTGCCGGATACTTCCTCTGTTTTGCCTCCGTTATCTGCCGTAAATATAAACTCAACAGCACCCAGCGCCGTTCCTGTCAGTGTAACTGCTCCCGTATTCGGGTCAATGGTCGCAATTTCCGGATTGCTGCTGCTCCATTCCCCGCCCTGGAACGTAGGCGTTTCCCCGCTTTCGCTTTTTAGCGTTGCCGTCAGCGTCGGGCGATAGGTGTCTCCCAGCGACAGCGTATAATTGGATGGGTCGCTCTCTGCCGTAACCAAAACTTCTGTCACGGGGATAAACTTCGGTACGGTGATGGATTTTTTGATCCACGGCACATCTACCCAGTTGGGTTCTGCCCTGGAACCTTCATTTGCCTGAAGTACGGCCGTATAGGATACATCGGTTTGTTTTCTCTCTATTTCAAAAGGATTGGTTTGGTAGGTCACCCCGTCATCTGCCACATAAAACTGCTGCGCTTCTATCTCGCTGCCGTCCGACCCATACAGAAGCACCCTGAAAGGCAGTTCCTGCGGGCTCGTACCTCTCCCATAATCAGTATAAAGCGTTTGATATGCTTCCGTAGCATCCAGAGACAAGGTAAAGCTTGCCGTATCATTTTCATATTTTCCATCCAATTCGGTAGCGGCATTGCGCATCAGTACAGTATTCAGGCTGGCTCCTGTTACCGTTTCCCCGTTTATTTCTACCGGATTCCCAAACAAGTCCGTAATCCCGTTAAGTATTGATACGGTTATCGTTTGACTGTCCAAAAATTGTACCGGATACCACAGATAAACGGAGTTTGAGGAAGTAGAAAGACCCACCTCCGCCGCTTTAAAATCCTTGCCGTTAATGGTAATGGTAGCATTTTTGTCAATTTTAACCATTTCATCAAATTGTAGTTTAATATAAACGCACTGTCCGGGAGAATAAGTACTCTCCGTTGTGGTAACGCTTCGCAGATTCGGGCTTGTTTCATCGTCAATTAAAGATATCGTACAGCTTTCCAAAACACCAATAATCCATTCCAGTCCCGGGCCGCCCACGCTGGTGTTAAGCGCACTAAATAGTTCCAAGGCTACCGGGATGGCGCCTGAACTTCCATAGCCGATAAAATCAATTTTATATTTTTCCCCGGGCTGAAGCGATTTCCCTGTGATTTCGTCATAAGATTCGATAATGACTCGAAAATTTGACGCTCCATAATTCATACTCGTATCTGTTTCTGTTGCTTTATTTGCATTGTTGGTCTGTGAAACTTCGGCTGTAAAACGGTAGTGTACACTCGTTTCCTCTGTTCTATCATATATTTCACTTGCATTCTGCATGCGGTCAATCAGGGAATTCAGTCTGGAGGAGGGAGGATTCGGAAACTTGATAGACTGTTCCAGTGACACGCCTGTCCATTTGTGTTCTGAGCGCCCAGCGGTTTCGGTCGTTGAAAGATCTTCCATATAATAATGGATCAGCCTAATGCTATGCTTATCCATATAGGCGCCATTACTATAAAACAGAATTCCTTTGGGATTGGACAATTCCAGCAAAGCGGTATTATAGCCATTCAAAGATTGCCACCCTGTACCCTGAAGGGATACGGTGATCTTTGCCCCTGTCTGCGCAGAACTTTTTGCTTCATATGACAGGGAACTGGTCTGTGTCTCTTTCATCGGCCATGAATTTACGTTGATTGTTGTACTGGCTAATTTAGAGTTATTACTATCCACAATAGAGACCGTAACGTTTTTAATTTCCCGGCTGGAATATCCCGGGATCAAGCTGACATCAAAAGAAACGGTTTGCCCGAGCGAAATATCAAATGAATTGGAAGAAAGAGAGGTGTTGTTGCCATCCGTAAAATCAAGCATTGTAAAATTGCTGACATCCAAGGTGCTGATAGAATCAGAAGCGGCCATCGTTTGGGCATTTAGCGTGCTTGTCAGCTGGATACCCTCTGCCTGAAGCTGGTTCATCAGGCTGTTTAGATTTGACAGCGCCTCGCCGGTAAAGGGTTTGCCGGAAAAATAGGTTTCCTGGATCCTTGCCAGTTCTTTTTCAATTTCGATGATTGTTTTCAAGTCTTTCAGCGGAATCGGCGTACCGTCCACATAGCCAATGCGGTCAAGGTTCGTAGCCGGATCTTCCAACAGCTCCATAACCTCATCCAGTGTAAGCTCCTCGCCGTCTAACGAGATGCTGTAATCGGTTTTAATTTCCCCATTTTCATCCAAAAGACCCAGTGCTTCTAGCTGTGCGGCAATTTGCTGTGCATCCATGCCGCTCATTGCGGAAAGCTGGCTTAAGATTTCCGTATTTTTTTGGGGATCATTTCCCAAAAGATCATTTACCGCTGCAAATACCGTGCTTTGAAGCAGGCTTATCACCAGCGTCAGGCATAATAGCATAGATAATAATTTCTTTTTCATTGTGTAACCTCCTTGTCTTCTATGTCATTGGGCTTTTGTTTTTCATACCGTCGTTTGTCATGTCTGCACACGCCGATCAACGTGTTGGGCAGCTGTTTGTAAAATCGGCACGATCCGCAATCAATAAGCGGTTCGTTTTGGTTCCTCTGCTCACCTAAAACACAAGCATCCTCAACAGTTAGCATGATGGGATATCCTTTTGGCGTATATACCGGATTTTTAATAAAATCGGGATACATTTCCATATACTTGCCGGATTGTTTATCATACTGGAGCGGAATTATCAGGGATGCGCCTTCAATGTTATATCGTTTTGTCTTCTCCATACGCATAGCTTCCTTTCCGTTTTGCTTGTAGCTGATTTTATTATAACATAAATCTATTTCTTTAGGCCCACCCATTTTATCCTCTAAAATGGGTGGGTATGGGTGCTTTAGGTAAAATTCAGGATACTCTTGCTGTTTGTGGTGATATAAATTTCTTTTTTGCTATATTTTGATAACATTTTGCGCCGCGGTTGTAAAAACAGATTGTTTTCCTATTTTTTTGATAAATTGCGCGCATCCCGCGGGGTGTTTCTTTATAAAAAATGTTTCTGGCCTTTTGCCGATTATCCTTTGTAAAGAATGGACACGACGGCTGTGTACAGGGATTTTAAAAAATAACTGCGCTGCAAACCATTTTTTTATAACAAGATTTCATTGAAAGCTTTCGCACAAGCGAAAGCCTCATAAAAAGCGTTTCAACCTCGCGAAGCGGGGGATATATGCCCGCCGCTTGCTTCAAGTTTTACGAGCCTGCATGCATTGTTTTTTTGTTTTTTATTTGGTTTTAGGCTTGTTTGATTCCGTAACATAACTGTTTAACCCACATAAAATAATATGCACCTCCCAAAGGTAAATACTTTTGGAGGTGCATATTATCACCGTGTAGAAATCATTATAACAAGATTTCATTGAAAGCTTTCGCACAAGCGAAAGCCTCATAAAAAGCGTTTCAACCTCGCGAAGCGGGGGATATATGCCCGCCGCTTGTTTCTTTGAAAGCGGTACCCGCCACCTAA
Source organism: uncultured Eubacteriales bacterium (assembly GCA_949299615.1). GTDB lineage: Bacteria > Bacillota > Clostridia > UBA1381 > UBA9506 > RGIG1666. Next base: position 16,412 of record CASGBM010000042.1, read on the forward strand.
GAGGTGGGGGACATCACAGCGAGGTTATAAAACAAAAAGGGGATACTCGAAAGTATCCCCTTACATTTTTAAAGTTTTTACTGCATTCGTTACAGATTATTCTTCAACAGCGTCCGTAACTTCTTCCACTACAGGCTCGTCTTCAACAACCGTAGAAACAGATGAATTTTCTTCTTCTTCAACTACAGTAGTTGCTGATGAAGTATCTTCCTCTTCTTCCTATTCACCACTGCCAGTAGCAGTTGGTGTTGCAGTCGGTGTTGCAGTCGGTGTTGCAGTCGGTGTTGCAGTCGGTGTTGCAGTCGGTGTTGCAGTTGGTGTTGCAGTCGGTGTTGCAGTCGGTGTTGTAGTTGCAGTTGTCGGAGCTTTGCCTTCATCATACTGAATCTGAACTGCGTCTACAACCAAGCCATCATCAATCTTCAGAACAACCATATATTCATACTGAGAGTTCGGTTTCTTCAGAGAAGACAGAGAAGACAGTCTGGTTACAGCGTTTCTGGAATTGTTCGCCATCTTAGAATCTTCGATAACGGCAACTGTTCCAACGTCTTCGCCGGTAGCAAAGTCATATTCATTTCCATCAACCGTAATGTATCTGGTCTCTTTGCCATCCACATAGCCATATACAAACTGGATAGATTCTGTATCCTTTGCTAACAAGTCTTTATCATAGTAATCAAATACCATGCTGCCTTTTACAATTTCATCACCGGACAGGCTGTACTGGAAGATATCGCCGATTTCCAGATCGTCCAAATCGTCACAGTTGTCGCTGATGATTGCAGATTTCGTTTCGCCATCCTGCAGGAAGGTTACTTTCTTCGCTTCGATTCCATCAGAACCAATGGTCGTAGAAATCGTGGTAGCAACTGCCAAAGCAGATTTCTTGTTTGTATCAACGCCTTCGGTTGCAATTGCAATACCGATGTTGCGGTCTCTGTCAGAATCAAAGAGGAAGGTGTTGTCATAAGTGCCGTCTTCGTCTAAGCCAGCGAAGGACAGAACTTCCAAATCATCTTCGTCAATGTTCCATTTTGAACCTACCTGAGATGCCGGAGCATACATTAAGATACTCTTGCCTGTGAAGGTAGCGCCGCAGAATCTTTCAGAGCTTTCTCTGTAAGAATTGCCGCTTGCTTTAGAGTAGTTAAATTCGCTCGTGTCGTTGGTTTCAACAGCCAATCTGATTTCTCTGATTGTGCCGTCACTGGACAGTTTGTAAGTGATGAAACGTTTCGGAATGTTGGCAATCGCAGCTGCCTCTGAATTCTGGTCAGCAATCGCTGCTTTTAATGTGCCGTTTGTATCATCAAAGTAATCTGTCTGGTCATTGTTTGCGCCGTCGATAGCTACATTCTTCAAGGCAGGTGATTTTACAACAACTTTCTTGCCATCGCTTGTAGTTTCATAATAAACATACAGCGTGTCATCAATATCCAGTGTTACAAAAGAACCATCCTGTGTGAACATTTTCACCTGGTAGGTCGGTTCGCCGAAGCTTTCCGTGTAACCGATTTTTGTAATGAAGCCGTAGTTCGTTCCGCTTGCGCCTTCACCGCTCCACTCGGTATCCATATCCAGGATCTTGTTGTCAATCGTCAGGAAGAAACGTCCAGCATCGCCGATAGATACATCAGCTGCATCCGGAGCCAGGTCATATTCTTCGCCGTTGATGACATAAGTTCTGGTTTGCGGATCTACTTCTTCTGTTACGGTACCTTCTACCGTATTTCTGCTGACAACGATGTCCATGTAGGTAATGTTATCATCTGCCAGATCCGGGAATTCAACATCAGCGCCGGAGCAGATAATGTTCAATACATCATTTTCCTGGATGTCAGCCAGCTCGATCGGTGCGCCGTCCATCTCAAGAGTATAAACAAATTTGTCGCTTCTTAAGTCTTTGCTCAGCTCAATATCAGGGCCGTTGGTGTAGATAATTTCATCTTCCAGGTTCACTTCCGTTACCAGAGCATAGGTATAACGGGTTACAAACACTTTGTCATATACACCGCTGCTCTTGTTGCCCATGAAGACAACTTTGCTCGGAGCCTTGCCTGCGTCATCAATGGAATTAAACACCGTTTTTGCATCTGCAGAATCTAATTTCACACCATTCAGATATACAGTAAAGTCTGGTTGGTTATTGTACGTAGCCAAATCAACTTCCTGGGTGTTGATATCGTCTTTGCTTTCATAGTACTCAAATGTTGCGCTGTCATAGTCTGCATAGTCAAAGTTTGCAGTTACTTCCAGAACATCAACGGATTTTGTATCCGGAGTAATTGCTTTTAACACGTAGTTGTCATCTTCATCTAAGCCGATGTAAGCAACAACGGTGTAGCCCAGGTAATCATCAGCGTTGGTATCGCCTACATACAGGGTCATGTTGTTGTAAGCATCCGTGTTGTCGTAAGCACCGTCTAAAATGTCATCCCAATCAAATTTGTAAGAATTGATCAATTCGATTCTAACGCGGTTGTTACCATTTTTGTTCACCAGAGTGTTATTGCTTCTCGGTGTGTCAACTACTTCTGCTTTTACCTTGGTGATATCCAGGTAGTGGCTCAGAAGAGTTCTTCTTGCATAGTCAGTACCATCATAGATGTTGTACTCGCTGTAGCCGTTTAAGGAAATGTAGCTGGATTCCATCAGCGGAACATCCAGTGCATTGTAGGTCAGCTGAGCAACAACGCTTCTCGGAGCATTGGCATTCCCTGCCAGAGAAACGCCATCATTAATGCGGTTGGAAGCTGCAATTACAAAGTAACCAGTCGGGTAGCCGCCCTTTTGCACTGCCAGCGGTTCATAACCCAGAGCTACAACCAGCATTTTGATTGCTTCTTCGTATTTTACCGGAGCGTCCGGATCGAAGATGCCATCGCCTTTACCGTTTACGATCTTCTGCTGTGCTGCCCAGTTAATATAACCGGAAGCCCAGTGGTCAGCAGAAACGTCGGTGAAGATGGTAGTGCCTTTAGAGCCGTTTGCTGCATTTTCCTGACCCATAGCTCTGCAGACAACTGCTGCGAACTCGGATCTTTTGATTTCGGCGTCGCCATTAAAGTTACCATTCTCGTCGCCTTCCAGGATACCGAGCGATGACAGAACGTCAACCGCTTCATAGTAGCTGGCTGTTGTTTCGACGTCTCCGAAAGTTTTAGCGCTTACTGTAACAGCCATCGCGGAGATGACCATAGCAAGAGACAAAACAACGGAAACCAGTTTTTTGAGATTTTTCATAGTCTCTCAAATCCTCCCTTATAATAATTTTAAAGTTTAACCGAAAGAGATATGTAGTGACGCACAACCCGTTCCTCTTTCAAAAACGGATATTGCGACTTACCGATAGGGACAAATCGCCCTACCATGATTCTGCATTGATTATACCATTAAAATTTCGGATAGTCAATGCCTGATTTGCAGTTGTAACGAAAATGTAAAGAATCACCCTGCAAACCTATATGCAACCGCACTTTTTGTGCATTATTGCCCAAACAAGAAATTCCTTTTTGCGCTTTTTTCACAATAGGAAGGTTTCCCTTGTGGTTTTTGCTCTAAAGCGCCCTCTGCCTTTGCTGTCTGTAATGCCTGTTTTCCGCAATCTATACCAAAAATATTACAAGCTCACCTATTCATTTTAATCTGAAAAATCCGATCTGTCAAGATTTTTTTTCTACTTTCGCAGATTTTTCACATTTCTTCCTACTTTCAATCAAGATACGGCGTAAGATGGTTGCACATCCCCATATCTTGTGTTATACTATCCTATGTATTTTCCCTGGATACTATAAAAGACGGGAAACAACAGAAAAAGTTGCACGGATTTTGAATTTGAAACGCAAATGTAACATTTCTTTTTTCTATGGCAAGGAGGATTCCTCTATGTACGGTAAAATTATGCTGATTCACGGTCCTAATCTCAATATGCTCGGGATTCGTCAGCCTGAAATTTATGGGACAACGACACTGTCCGAAATTGAGAGCCTCATGGAAAAAAAAGCAGACGAGGCGGGGGTTTTGCTGGAATGTTTTCAATCCAACAGCGAAGGTGCGCTGATTGACGCAATTCAAAGCACCTACCGCCGGGCGGACGGGATTATTTTAAACGCCGGCGCGTACACGCATTACAGCTATGCCATACGCGACGCGATTGCGTCAGTTATGGTGCCTACGGTGGAAGTCCATCTTTCTGACATTCACAGCCGGGAGGATTTCCGGCGTATATCCGTCATCGAGCCCGTTTGCGTCCGTCAGATTTGCGGCATGGGCGTTGACGGCTATATTGCTGCGCTGGAGGAGCTGATGAGGAATCATGTCCGCTAAGTTTGTCCGTCTCTTTTTTCCGAACCGCTGTGTTCTCTGCGAAAGCGTGCTTGCCGGCGACGCTGCGCTGTGTGAAACTTGCCGCGGGAAAATTACGCTGCTGGGCACAGCCAGCCTTTGCCAAAAGTGTTCCCGCCCTGTAAGCAGCGGGCAGGCGTTTTGCCGGGACTGCCGCGTGCAGGCTCACTCTTTTGCCGCCTGTTATGCTGCGGCGCTGTACGAGGGCGCACTGCGCCAATCGGTGCTGCGTTTTAAATTTTACCGTCACCCGGAATACTACCGCGGCTACGCCCAAATGATTCTCGCACGGCTGGTGCAGACAGAGCACCTGCCGCATTTTGACGCGGTGATTGCGGCGCCGCTGTCTGCCGAGCGCCGAAAAGAGCGCGGATACAATCAGTCGGAACTGCTTGCCAAGGCCGTTTCCAAAGGGCTTGGCGTGCCGTTCGAGAAAAACTGCATTCAAAAGATTCGCCACACACCGGCGCAAAGCACGCTTTCATATACGGAAAGGATGCATAATCTGCGCGGCGCATTCCGTATCAAAGCAAAAGAACGGGTGCGGGGCAAAACCATTCTCTTGGTCGATGATATTTTGACGACCGGCGCAACCGCGGATGAAATTGCCCGCGTTTTGCTGCGCGCTGGTGCACACGGCGTTTATGCGGCGGTTTTAGCCGTTACGCCCATCAAGGAGGATGCCTTTTAAATCTATGTGAGACCTTATCCGAGGTTTTTCCTTTTCGGAAACTTTTTCGGACTTGCACTTTTTAATCTTTGGCAGCATAAAATAGAAGCATCCCATTTTGGAGGTGCTTTTATGTTTTCATCGTTTGCAGTTCTTGTCTTTTACCTCTTGCGCTACGGCGCATTTCTTTTATCCTATATCTCCAACCCAAATGCTTTTCCCAAACCCCTGACGCCAAAGGAAGAATCACACTATATTGCGCTTGCCTGTGCCGGCGATTCCGCCGCAAAAGACATTTTGGTTGAGCATAATCTCCGGCTGGTTGCACATGTAGTGAAAAAATACTGTACAAACGGAAACTATGACTCTGAGGATTTAATTTCCATTGGCACCATCGGCTTAATCAAAGCGATTAACTCCTTTGACGGCAGTAAAAACACCCGGCTCGCCACCTATGCGGCGAGGTGCATTGAAAACGAAATTCTTATGCTGATGCGCGCCGGGAAAAAAACTTCCATGGAAGTTTCTTTAAACGACTGTCTCGGACATGACTCTGACGGAAATGAAGTCACCTTTATGGATGTTCTGCCGTCCTGCGAAGAAGAAATTTTTGATACGGTTGGCCTGAAGGTGGATATTAAAAATTTATATGAATACATACAAACGGCGCTCGAAGGTAGGGAAAAAGAAATTATACTGCTTCGATACGGGCTATGCGGGCGGCCGTATACCCAGCGGGAAATTGCAAAAAAAATGGGGATTTCCCGCTCTTATGTTTCGCGGATTGAAAAAAAAGCACTGCAAAAATTAAACAAGTGTTTTGCAGACAGCGAACCAAAAACCACATAGCGCCGTGCGCTTTTGATCCGGCTTTTGTACAAAAACCATGCACGGGACCTGCCTTTTCTTCATAATATATAAAAGGAGGTGAACGCTATGAATTTAAACCGATGCGGCATCTACGGCATAGATCTTCAGGATTTTGGTCCGGAGCCGCTGATTATTAACATAGACCGTTCGGCGCAAATCAACCGAAATTACCGCACCGCACTCTGGACCGGCCAGCATTTGCAGGCAACGCTGATGAGCATTCCGGTCGGCGGAGACATCGGGCTTGAAATGCACGATCATCTGGATCAGTTTATACGAATTGAAAACGGGTTTGCCCTCGTGGAGATGGGGAAACAGCAAAACGCACTCAACTACCGCCAAAGAGTAAACAGCAGCTACGCCGTCTTTATTCCTGCCGGCACCTGGCATAACATCACAAACATCGGCTGCACACCGCTGAAACTGTACTCCATTTATGCACCGCCCCAGCACCCGTTCGGAACGGTGCATCAAACAAAAAAAGCGGCTATCGCAGCAGAAATGCACAAATAATGCCGTTTGCGGCTAGTTTAAATGCTGCTTTATGTATTGCGCCGCCTTCTGCATCACTTCTTTGTCCCGTTCAAAGGTGATGCAGGAGACGGCGTTTTCTACGTCCATCCAGCAGAGAGCATCAATTTCTTCTTCCTGCCGCTTTGTTTTATCCGTATTTACCACAGCAAGAAAATACACCACGTCTTTTGTAACGCCTGCCTTCGGGGAATATTGGACCTTAGCGCGAAAGTCCGTATTAATTACAATGTCCAGTCCTGTCTCCTCTTTTACCTCACGCACGGCGGTCTCTTTTTCGGTTTCTGTCCCTTCTACATGCCCTTTCGGAAACGCCCAGTGTCCCCCGTTTTTATTCTGTATCAAAAGCGTTTTAAAGCTGCCTTCCTCGCGGCGTACAACGACAGCGCCGCATGATTTTTCTTTTTTCATTCTGCTGCCTCCTTCTATTTCCGGTTTCACTTACACAGATTGTAAAAAACAGGGGCTGCTGCTAAACACAGCGCCCCTTTTCCTTATATTTTATTTCGCGTAATCAATCGCCCTGGTTTCCCGAATAACATTCACCTTAATCTGTCCGGGATATTCCAGTTCACTTTCGATCTTCTTCACAATATCACGCGCAATCAGCACAATCGCGTCGTCTTTTACATCCTCTGGACGAACCATAATGCGGATTTCACGTCCTGCCTGAATGGCAAACGACTTGTCAACGCCTTCAAAGGAATTTGCGATTTCCTCCAGTTTCTCCAGCCGTTTGATATAGCTTTCAATGTTTTCGCGCCGCGCGCCCGGGCGAGCCGCCGAAATAGCGTCTGCCGCCTGCACAATCGCCGCAACCAGCGTCGTTGCCTCCACGTCGCCGTGGTGCGCCATAATAGCGTGGACAACCTCTTTGCCTTCTTTATATTTTTTCGCAAGCTCCGCGCCGATCATCACGTGCGAACCTTCCATCTCATGGTCTGCCGCTTTGCCCAGATCGTGTAAAAGCCCGGCGCGCTTTGCGAGCGTAATGTCCGCGCCCAGCTCTCCGGCGATCAAGCCGGACAGATGTGCCACTTCAATGGAATGTTTTAACACGTTTTGCCCGTAGCTGGTTCTAAATTTCAGCTTGCCGAGCAGTTTAATGATTTCCGGATGCAAGCCGTGTACGCCTGTCTCAAACGTGGCATTTTCGCCCTCCTGCTTGATTTCGGCTTCCACTTCTTTTTTCGCTTTTTCATACATTTCTTCGATGCGCGCCGGATGGATCCTTCCGTCCACAATAAGCTTTTCCAAAGCCACGCGCGCAACCTCACGGCGAACCGGATCAAAGCCGGACAAAATTACCGCCTCGGGCGTATCATCAATAATCAAATCGATTCCCGTCAGTGTTTCCAGCGTACGGATATTTCTGCCTTCACGGCCGATAATTCTTCCCTTCATCTCGTCGCTCGGCAGGTTCACGACAGAAACTGTGGTTTCCGCCACATGGTCTGCGGCGCACTTTTGAATGGCACCGGCGATAATGTTTTTCGCCTTTTTCTCCGCTTCCTCTTTTGCCTGTGTTTCTATGTCTTTCACCATAATGGCGGCTTCGTGCCGCACTTCGCTCTCTATGCTCTTTAGCAGGTACTGCTTTGCATCGTCTACGCTCAAGCCGGACAGTTTTTGCAAAACCTCCAGCTCTTTACGCTTGATCTCTTCCACCTCTTTCTTGGCAAGATCAAGCTCTTTTTCTTTCTTATTCAGGTTTTCATCCTTTTTCTCAATGGCATCTGTCTTTTTATCCAGAGTTTCCTCTTTTTGCTGGATTCTCCGTTCCTGGCGGGTAATCTCATTGCGCCGGTCTTTAATTTCTTTTTCAAATTCCTGCCGCTGCTTATGATTTTCCTCTTTGGCTTCCAGCATCAGTTCCCTTTTTTTGTTTTCCCCTTCTTTTTTCGCACGCTCAACAATTTCCTTAGCTTCCGCTTCTGCGCTGCCAAACTCCGCTTCTGCGATCTTTTTTCTATAGGAAACGCCCATACGAAACGCTGCAAACGCTGCCAGGGCAATTAATATCACTGCGATCACTATGTAGATAATCAGTATAACCGGATCTATTTTCAAGCACCTCCTTTTAAAATATCAGGCTCTCTTGCCTGCACCCCATTTGAACTAAATTTATACAAAAAGCGTAAAACAATTACAGAAACCCAAATTTCCGCAAGTTTAACATTAACATAGAAAACCACGATAACATTTTACTCTTTTTTCTGTTCGGTGTCAATGTTTTTTTGGTTATTCTTTACGAAATTTGTACCCCATTGACACCAAAGGGGAAAAATTTTATAATAAAAACAGGTTTCGTGTAAACTATCCCGGAAAAAACAATTTTTTTGAAATGATCACAGCCTAAGGAGTGCTTTTATGCAGATATTACTTCCAGATCCGGTTCGCCGTATCATCAAAACCTTTCGCGCGCACGGATACCCGGCATATGCCGTGGGCGGCTGCGTGCGTGACAGTCTGCTCGGCCGCTGTCCCAGCGACTGGGACCTTGCGACAAGCGCGCAGCCGGAAGAGATAAAAAAGATTTTTCCCAAAACCATCGACACAGGAATTGCGCACGGCACGGTCACTGTGCGCATGGACGGCAAAAACTACGAGGTGACAACCTACCGGATTGACGGAAAATATGAAGACAGCCGCCATCCCGCCGAAGTTACGTTTACCGATTCGATCTGCGACGATCTTGCGCGGCGCGACTTTACGATAAACGCGATGGCATATAATGAGGAGAACGGATTGGTCGACCCGTTTGGCGGGCAGGCAGATCTTGCACACGGCGTTCTCCGCTGTGTGGGAGACCCCATGCTGCGCTTTTCAGAAGACGCGCTTCGCATGCTGCGCGCGGCAAGGTTTTCTGCCCAGCTGGGATTTGAAGTTTTCCCCGATGTGCAAGCTGCCATGAGCTGTCAGGCGGAACGAATCTGCGCCGTCAGTGCCGAGCGGATTCGGGAAGAACTGACAAAAATGGTATTATCCGACGCAAAAATCGCGTTTGATCTCCTGTTTCATACCGGACTGCTTGACAGGATTTTGCCGGAGCTTGCGCTGTGTTTTCGCACCGCGCAAAAGATTAAGTACCATTTATATGACGTTGGGACGCACACCATGTTTGTTACAAAAAGCGTGCCGAAAATACCAGCCCTGCGCTATGCCGCTTTGTTTCATGATCTGGGAAAACCGCAAAAAAAGACGGTGGATCCGGACGGGACGACGCATTTTAAAGGACACGCTGCGGTGAGCACCGCCCTGGCACAGGATATTATGCGCCGCTTAAAATTTGACAACAAAACCTGCGACCAGGTTCTGCGCCTGGTGAAATACCACGACCGCGAAATTGTACTGACGAAAAAAGCCGTTAAGCGCGCCGTTTTTGATGTGGGCGAGGATATTTTTCTCGATCTTTTGGATTTAAAACGCGGCGACGCCCTGGCACAAAACCTGATCTATTCCCGCCCGCGGCTGGCAAATTATGACCGCATAGAGCAGATTTACCTGCGCTGCCGAAAAGAACAGGAGGCGTTTTCCCTGCGCGACCTTGCCGTAGACGGGCACGACCTTCTTGCGCTTGGGTTTTCCGGCAAAGAAATTGGAACGCTGTTAAATGCGCTTCTCTTTTATGTCCTGGAACAGCCGCAAGACAATCAAAAAGAAAAATTATTAAAAATTTTGCAAAAAAATCAAAAACTGTGGTTAAACGGAATAAAATAAGGGTATATAGATCTTATGAGGGCTTTTGCAAATAAAACCTGAATTCCATGAAAAAATAAATCCTTACACACGGCATGATAAGACATTCTAATAGCAGAACCATTGTATTTATCCAGCGTCTATGTCACAGGCGGACTTGTTTTGGGACATTTGCCGCCTGTCGTTAATAAATATATGGAGGGTGTTTCTCATGAAAGATTATCCGGTGTCAAAAATTAGAAATGTGGTGTTTTTAGGTCATGGCAGGGCGGGCAAGACCTCCTTATCAGAGGCGATGTTGCTCTCTTCGGGCGCGATTGAGCGTTTGGGGACGATTGCTTCGGGCAATACGGTGAGCGACTACGACCCGGAGGAGGTCAAGCGTTTGTGTTCTATTTCCACTTCCATTCTCCCGGTAGAATGGAACGGCAATAAAATTAATATCCTCGATACGCCCGGATATTTTGACTTTGTCGCAGAGCAGTACGAGGGAATCAGCGCAGCCGATGGCGCCGTTTTGGTCATCAGCGGAAAATCGGGCGTTTCGGTTGGTACAGAAAAGGCGTGGAAAATTTGCAATAAGAGAAAAATCCCTCTGATTTTATATATTAACAAATTAGACGATGAAAAAGCGGACTATGCAAAAGTTTTAACCCAGCTTAAGGACACGTTTGGAAAATGCATTGCACCGTTTTTGGTGCCGATTAAAGAAGACGGAAAAATCAACGGGTTTGTGAACGTGGTGGATTTAAACGCCCGCCGTTTTGACGGGGAAAAGGTGATTGATATACCTGTCCCGGACGGGATGGATGACGAAATTCAGCCGGTGCGCGATATGATTATGGAGGCGGTTGCCGAAACGGACGAAGCGCTGATGGATAAATATTTTTCCGGCGAAGAATTTACCCGCGAGGAAATTCACCGCGCCCTGCGCCACGGAACAGAAGATTGCTCGATTGTCCCGGTTTTGTGCGGCAGTGCAGTAAAAAACCAGGGGACACGCCTGCTGCTTGACGCCATCTGCGATTATCTGCCGTCACCGGACGAAACGGGAGATATTATTGCTGCCGGCGCGGACGATGATTTTGTCGAGCTTTCTGCCGACGCGTCAAAACCGCTTGCGGCACAGTGCTTTAAAACCATTGCTGACCCGTTTATCGGCAGGCTTTCGTACATACGCGTTTATCAGGGAACCGTTAAAAAAGACGATGTTTTATATAATTCCACCCGCAAAACGGAAGAAAGAGCCAGCCGGATCTTTATCCTGCGCGGGAAAAAACAGATAGAAACCGATCATTTAAGCGCGGGCGATATTGGTGTCATTCCCAAGCTTTCGAATACGGAAACGGGCGACACCTTGTGTACAAAATCAGCACCTGTCCTTTTTGAACCGATCGAATTTCCGGAGCCGGCAATGGCAATGGCAATTATGCCAAAGGCCAAAGGCGACGAAGAAAAAATCAGCAGTGGTCTGCACAAACTCATGGAAGAAGATCCCACCCTTGCCATGGAGCTGAACACGGAAACACACGAACAGATTATCCGCGGCATCGGGGAGCAGCATATCGAAGTTGCCGTAAGCAAATTGAGCTCGAAATACGGCGTAAATGTCGATTTGAAAATCCCGAAAGTACCCTACCGCGAAACGATCCGTAAGAGCGTAAAAGCGGAAGGCAAACATAAGAAGCAGTCCGGCGGGCACGGACAGTACGGCCATGTATGGATTGAGTTTGAACCAACGGATTCGGAAGAGCTTGTGTTTGAAGAAAAAGTGTTTGGCGGAGCTGTCCCGAAAAACTTTTTCCCGGCGGTGGAAAAAGGGCTCAAAGAAAGTATGGAGCATGGCGTTCTTGCCGGATACCCCGTTGTGGGATTAAAAGCGACACTCTATGACGGTTCGTACCACAGCGTCGATTCCTCGGAAATGGCTTTTAAGGTGGCGGCAAATCTGGCATACAAAGCCGGACTTGTGCAGGCATCCCCAGTCCTTTTAGAGCCGGTCGGTGAGCTTTCTGTCAACGTTCCCTCCGCCAGCATGGGCGATATTATGGGCGATATTAACAAACGCCGCGGCCGTGTCCTCGGAAATGACCCGCAGGATGATGGGAGTGTGACCATCACCGCAGACGTTCCCATGGCGGAAATGGGACGATTTGCGACCGATCTTCGTTCCATGACGCAGGGAAGAGGCAGTTTCCGCTTTACCTTTAAAGGCTATGAACAGGCGCCGGAACCGGTTGCGAAAAAGATTATCGAAGAGAGCAAAGCGGCGGGGTAACCCGCTGATTCAGATAGGTGCGGCAGGATTGTTGTGTTAAATATAGGGCTTTTTTCCTGCCGCACCGATTGAAAAATATCATAAACCCCCAAGCGGAATCCGTTTGGGGGTTTTTTTATTGTTCGGTTTAGCAGTTATTTTTATATTTGCACTTTCTGCGTAGGGTGCGGCGCTTGGTGCGCACCGTTATTTCATACAGAACTCGCAGGCAAGAAACCAGTACGCACCATCAGGCCGGGACGTCTATGAGCCGTCCCCTACACGTTGTCATACAGCAAAGAAACGGAATAAACATTTTTATCTACAAAATACTAAATTACATCGACAAATTCCTTGTTTAGCACTTTATTCATATTCCGCACCGCGCACATTTTTCCGCACATGGTACAGCTATCACTGTGCTCCGGCATAGATTCTTCGCGGTAGCGCCGGGCTTTTTCCCCGTCCATGGCAAGGGCAAACATTTCCTCCCAGTCCAAATTTTTCCGGGCAGTGCTCATCCTGCGGTCCCAATCCGCCGCACCGGGCAAACCCTTGGCAATGTCGGCCGCATGCGCCGCAATTTTTGCCGCAATAATCCCTTCTTTCATATCCTCCAGTGTCGGCAGGCGCAAATGCTCTGCCGGCGTGACATAGCAAAGGAACGACGCGCCACAGGCCGCGGCAATCGCGCCGCCGATGGCGGAGGTAATATGGTCATAGCCCGGGGCAACATCCGTTACAATCGGTCCCAGGACATAAAACGGCGCGCCGTGGCACAGCGTTTGTTCTATTTCCATATTCGCTTTGATCTGGTCCAGCGGCATATGCCCCGGTCCTTCAATCATTACCTGAACTTTTTGTTCCCAGGCGCGGCGGGTCAGCTCGCCCAGCTCAATCAGCTCGCTGATCTGGCAGGCGTCCGAGGCGTCCGCAATCGACCCCGGGCGGCAAGCATCACCGAGACTCAGCGTGACATCATACTGTTTGCAGATTTCTAAAACTTCGTCAAAATATTCATAAAACGGGTTTTCCTTTCCCGTCATTTCCATCCAGGCAAAAATCAGGGACCCGCCGCGCGAAACAATATTCGTCAGACGTTTGTTGTTTTTAAAGCGTTCGGCGGTTTTACGGTTAATGCCGCAGTGGATGGTCATGAAATCCACGCCGTCTTCGGCGTGCATCCGAAACACATCCAGCCACTCCTGCGCCGTGATCTGGTCCAGCTCCTTATGATAATATACCACGGCGTCATAGATGGGCACGGTGCCGATCATCGCCGGGCAGGATGCAGTGAGTTTGCGCCGGAACGTGCGCGTATCTCCGAAGGTAGAAAGGTCCATAATTGCTTCTGCCCCCATCTCAACGGCTTTGTTTACCTTTTCCATTTCCACGTCTAAATTGACGCAGTCTTTTGAAGTTCCGAGGTTTACGTTAATTTTTGTTTTCAATCGGCGCCCGATACCGTTTGGGTCGAGCGACGCGTGGTTTTTATTTGCGCAAATGGCAACCTGCCCTTTGGCGACAAGCTCCATTAATTCTTGTTCCGCAATTTGTTCTTTTTTGGCAACCGCTTTTATTTCTTTTGTTACAATTCCTTTTTTTGCCGCGTCCATTTGTGTGGTATATGTCATGATAGCCCTCCTAAATGATAATAAATCTAAAAAATGCCCTGCCAAAAAGCAGGGCAAATTAAAATCTTGTATAAAACACAAATACAATCCCTACGCCGGCATTACCCGAACAGGTTCTTTGGGTCGGAAACAAAAAATTTTGCTTCCCTCTCAGCAAAAAGCTCCCCACTTTTTCTATTCTTATGTTACCTGATTTTAAAATAAATGTCAAGCCGCTGTTTCTTTTTTTCTCCGAATTTTAACAAATTTTGCCGCTGCGGCGCTTTTTAAACCTGCACCTTGTCGCTTTTTATATCTTTTCGGCGCAGCAAAAAGAAATAAACCACACATATCGTTAAGCTGACAAACGCAGACGCCGGCACAGCCAGGCCAATAAAAAACATTCCGGCTCCCGCTAGACGGCTCAGGGCATAAGACAGCGGGATTCGAACCAAAAAAGCGGAAAACAGCCCCTGCGCCATTACAAAAGCGGTATGCTCCCTGCCGTTAAAATAGCCGAGAAAACAAAAGCTAACCGAAATCATTAAATATTCCACCGAACAGCCCCGCAAATACTGGGCCGCCGCATTTAGGACCTCCGGATCATTGTCGAAAATGCCCGCCAGCCATCTTCCTGCAAAGCAGGTGAGCAAAAACATCGCCGCCCCAAAGCAAAACGAAATTCCCTGTGCCAAAAACAGGGCGCGTTCTGCCCGTTTTTGATTGCCGGCTCCCATATTCTGCGCCACAAAAGCTGACAGTGCGGACATAAACGCCATTGGCACAATCGCCAAAAACACAAACAATTTTTCCGCAATTCCCACACCTGCAGACGCAACCAGCCCAAGGGTGTTTACAATACCGGTAATGATTAAAAATGAAAGGCTGGTTAAAAAATCCTGCAGGGCAATTGGGGACCCGATTTTCAAAATCCGCCCCACAGCACTGCCGCTTTTTCTCCATTGTTCTTTTACCGAAAACGGCAGAGGGCGGCGGCGAATATAGCAAAGCGAAAAGACCACGCTAAACGCCTGGGCAATGATGGTTGCAAGCGCCGCGCCGGAAGCGTCCATATGAAAGCCGCCGACAAAAAGCAGGTCTAAAAATACATTGACGAAACAGGCAATGAGCACAAATAAAAGCGGTGACCGCGAGTTGCCCAACCCTCGAAAAATGCCGCTAATCCCGTTATACGCGGTGATAAAAACAATTCCGGCAGAACAAATCCGGAGATAGCGGACCGTTTCCGGCACAGCTTCTCGCGGCACACGCATCAGCCGCACCACCTGCGGTGCAAACAGCACCATAGCGGCAGTCAAAAAAACTGCCATCGCAAAAAACAGTTTAATCTGACCGGCTACGACGCGACCGGCATCTTCTTTGTCCCCTGCACCGACAGCTTTTCCCAACAGAACCGTCACACCCATGGTCAGGCCGGTGATAAGCGCTGTAAGCCCCTGCATGACCTGGCTCCCTGTTGCCACCGCCGAGACGCTGGCAGTCGGCGAAAACCTGCCGACAACCGCCAAATCAACCCCGCCGTAAAACGCCTGCAAAAGCAGAGAAAACATGAGCGGCAGGGCAAACCGAACAAGCGGCGGGAAAATGGGACCGGATAAAAAAGGGTTGTGCTTTAAATTTGTTTTGTCGTTGGTCATGGAAAACCTCCAGGCGGTCCTCTGCCTCACAAAAAATCGCCAACAAGCGCATGCTTGGTGGCGACGATTGTTCAAACAAAGCTCCGTTTTTATGCGTTTTTTCAAAACCTATGGTCTGATGTTTCTTTCCATTTTTCCTGTTTCCCAATCAGACTCCGTCTGTTTAAAGCCAAAGGTTTTATTTTGCCGGAATCGGCGTTTGCAGCTTTTTCGCTTCTTCTTCCGGATAGCCAAACTCCATCAGCACCAATTCTTTGGTTTCCTCCGGATCATAAATGTAGTAAGAGGCGCCGCTGATGGTTTTCGATCCGCCGGGCAGAACAAAAGTTTCAAACGATTCGGCATCCATTTTGCGCAGCATGCCGATATATTTCAGCCCGTCCGCCACTGTGAAATTGGTTGTGACATATTCAGATACCGCGTTTGCAAGTTCGCCTGCTTTTAACAGATACTGCGGTTTTAATTTCTGCTTGAGCAATTCTTTTAAAAAGTTTTGCTGCGCTTCAATGCGGCCCGGATCTCCCAGCGCATAATTTCCGGGTGCTGTACCGTCATTATTATGCCGAAAACGCACATAATCGTGCGCCGCCTGCCCGTCTAAATGCTGCATGCCGGG
>CASGBM010000043.1 GCA_949299615.1 uncultured Eubacteriales bacterium
ACCTAAAAATAGCATTTTAATGCTGTTTTTAGGTGTGAAATTGTAAATTTCACACAAATGGTTTCGCAAAACCATTTGTTCAGTAGACATTATATAGGTGTGCAGACGATAGTTTTCGGTTTAAAAATTCCTCGATTTATTTCTGTTTGATAGGAAAACTGAGCGTTTTTTGTTATCAAATGAGCAACGGCGGAAAAAGTTTTTTATTTACTTGACAAAGGGGGAAAAATATACTAACATAAGAGTAAGATCGACATTTTTTTAACCGAACTTTGGGTTATTCTTTCGTAATTCCTGTTTGTCCAGGATAACAGAAACCACATAAGGAAGGAAATGTTATGTTAGAATTAAAGAATATCGCCTGGGAACTCCCGGGCGGAGAAGAAATTATAAAAGGAATTAATCTTTCCCTTGACGATGGAAAGCTTATTGTTGTCACTGGACCTAACGGCGGGGGAAAAACCACTTTGGCAAAACTGATTGCCGGAATTGAATCCCCGACCTCCGGAACCATCCTTTTTGACGGGCTGGATATAACGAAAATGGACATTACCCAGCGCGCCCAAAACGGGATTGCCTATGCGTTCCAGCAGCCTGTCCGCTTTAAGGGGCTTGAGGTGAAAGATATTTTAGAACTTGCAGCCGGAGAAGATTTGTCCGAATCGTCTGCCTGTGCACTTTTGGGTAAAGTTGGCTTATGCGCAAATGAATATATTCATAGGGAACTAAATGCCAGTTTATCCGGCGGAGAAATGAAGCGGATTGAAATTGCCTCCGTCTTGGCGCGCAAGGCAAAATTGTTCATCTTCGATGAACCGGAGGCAGGAATTGACCTTTGGAGTTTTTCGCGGCTGGTGGAAACCTTTGAAGACCTGCGCCGCCAAGGAACAGGCACTCTTTTGGTAATATCGCATCAGGAACGGATTTTAAATATTGCAGATGAAATTGCGGTCGTTGCCGATGGCAACATCCGTTCTTTCGGCGCGAGGGAAACGATTCTCCCTTCTCTGCTCAACGACGAAAAAGCGCCGCTTTGTCCTTTAGGAAAGGAGGAAAGCCGATGAATAAAATTACAGAACAATTACTCTCTATGATTTCGGATTTTGAATCTAACTTTCAGGGAGCATTTAACATCCGCGAAGACAGCCAATGCGCCGGCAGGCAGTCAAGCGAAAATATCAAAATAGAAAATAAAAAAGATCAGCCTGGCATTGAAATCCATATCAAACCGGGAACCAAAGGGGAAAAAGTTTATATTCCCGCCTGCGTAACGCACAGTGATGTTGACGACCTTGTATACAATGATTTTTATGTCGGCGAAGGCGCTGATGTCGTGATTGTTGCCGGCTGCGGGGTCCATTCGGACGGCGAAGAAGAAGCGCGCCATAATGGAATCCATCGTTTCTTTTTGGAAAAAGGCGCGCATGTGCTGTATGAAGAAAAGCATATCGGGGTTGGCAAAGGTACGGGTGCAAAGCGCATCGACCCGGTCACAGATATTGCGCTGGCTGAAGACGCCAGTATGGAGATGGATACCGTTCAGCTCGGCGGCGTAGACAGCACCTTGCGCAAGACAACCGCAACCCTTGCCGCGCGGGCGAAACTGATTGTGCGCGAACGGATTATGACAGACGGCGACGAAACCGCCAAAACTGAATTTGAGGTTTCCATGGACGGTGATGATTCTGCTGTTGATTTAATCTCCCGTTCGGTTGCAAAGGGAAATTCCTATCAGGAATTTTATTCTGCGCTAAACGGGAAAAGCCGTTGCACCGGTCATTCGGAGTGCGATGCCATTTTAGTGGATCACGGCAGAGTTAATGCCGCACCGGCTCTGGAAGCATCTCATGTTGACGCTTCTTTAATTCACGAAGCCGCCATCGGAAAAATCGCCGGAGAGCAGATTTTAAAACTTCGTACGTTGGGCTTAACCGAAGAGCAAGCACAGGAACGGATAATTAAAGGCTTTTTAAAATAAACGATAAAGGTAACAAATACAAATATAAAAGCGAAGCAGATTTTAAAAGGAATCTGCTTCGCTTTTTTTGAAACCAAATATGACTGGATTTTTCTCCTGCTTACTGCAATATCAGCCATTAACTGCGTCTGCTGTAAAACCAATACAGTCCCAACTTTAGCAAAACGGTTGCCGCCAAGAGAAAAAATGCAGTATAAAATGCAGGCATACTGACAAAGGCAAGAAAGAATGTAGTTGCTATCATAATAAAAAGCAAGACATCAATCGCAACACCGCCGCTTAAATTCCATATATGACACAGGCGTTCATCGTTTTCTTCAATTTTTTGATCCAATAGCAGATCTTTGTTTTTTAATAACTTTTTATTTTTTACTATCCGAAAAATAACCCAAATCACACTGCCAAAAAACAAGATTCTGCTGGCAGTCCCTGCAAGCTGGCTTATTTGTCTGCTGTCTAATAAAACCCCGCGCCCTGACAGTTCTCCGACCGCAATCATTACAAGCAAAAGAACAACCAGAGCTCCTTCCAGCATCCTCACACGGCGTTTCACTCTGCGCTTAAAATCTTCCATCTGGCTCCCTCCTTCTCTCATTTGGTTTCCTCGTCAAAAACAAAAACTTCCTCAATCTGCTTTTCAAAATATTTGGCAATCTTATACGCCAGCGGCAGAGACGCCGTATATCTCCCGTTTTCAATCGAAATAATCGTTTGGCGGGTAACCCCCAAACTTTTTGCCAATTCTTCCTGTGATATTTGTTTCTTTGACCGTAGTTCTCTAATTTTATTTTTAATTGCAATCCCCTTCTGTCAAGTTTACTTTACATTACTATATCACATACACAGCGCAATGTCAAGCAAACTTTACAGAATTGGCAATATAAAAACAGTCCCGCATAACCACTATGCGGGACTGTTTCCCTCTAGTTTCTAATTCCGACCGTCATAATTTCTTTCGATTTTATCCGGATGACTTCCGGCAGTTTTTCTATCACTTGTTCATACAAATCCAAACGGTAACATTCTTTCGAAAGCTTTAGTTCGGTTTCTGTTTCTTCCAGGTTATACACACGAAGAATATTCATATCCTCATTATTTTCCGCTTTCTTCCAAGCAGACAGCACCAATCCTGCCGGTAGAGATTCTGCCATTTTTCCCGCACGGTCAAGCTTCAAATTTGCAAACGGATCCGGACGGAAAAACTTCTCATCAATTTCTGTGTCCTGAACCGCCGCACGGCCGCTGTTAAATTTCTTTAAATCCACAGCAGAATAATACACCATCAGTTCGTTGGCATATGCTGCGCCGCGGCGGCATATTTCCGTTATGCTTTCCTCTTTTCCAAAAGGACTCAGCGCAAAGGAAACAGATATTTCGCGCAGGCATTGATTTTCCGGCGCCATCCACATTTTATCCGGGATTGCCCTATCCTGCGGCATGGTGACCCAACCGGTAGCACGCAGCAACGTAAGAGCAATCGTCCCATTCACGTTATATATATTCTCATATTCATACAAGCCTTTATGGTACACTGCCAAACCGGAGGTTTCATCTTGAATTAAAATGACACCATTGCTTGGACGCGTCCCATTTTGAAAACCGTTTTCCAATTCTTTTTTGTCTCTCAGGATCATATCGAAAGGAATGGAAGCCATTGTCTCGTCTGATTTCATTCCCGTATGGATCCGCACGCGCAGCCGGTGGTCCTTTGCCCGGTTATCTATCTTTACGCCACACTCCAGTTCTCTTGCACCGCGCCGCAATGTCAGCGTCAGCACAACGCGTTCTTCTACGGTTTCATTCGTCCTGCATCCTCGGTACACATCATATTCTTTTGGTATGATAAACACATACTCGAGAGAATACGACGTTTCCAAAGCATTTGCACAATTGCAGGAAACCTTTGGAATTACGCCATCTGTTGTCAGCACCCGGTCATGTTCCGGTTTTCTGTAAACATAACTGTCACCGCAGTCTCCCCCGTCTTCAAATGTTACAATATTAGAATAACAACGTTTTGTTTGCTTATCAAAAAGATCAATACTGCCATCCGGATTGATGTTTGCCCGAATAAATTCATTTTCCAAGCAATAGTCCTTTCGCACTGCCGGACGAAGTTCTCCGGCTGCCGTTCCTGTTTTTACGGAAATGCTGCGATAAGACAGCGCCGAAATTTCACCCGCATCCACAATGACATCATAATGATCAACATCAAGCATGCCAGGCAGATTGATCGGGCTGAGCATTGGCCGCGTCACAACGCTGTGCGACTCCACGAGGTACGGCAGAGCCGCTCCTGATTCATCCAGAAGGCAAAAATCCGTCACTTTTTCACCGACAGGAAATTCCAGTTCCGTCCGAAAGACACATGGACGGTTGATTTCCGATGTATTCATAACCGTAATCATATAATCATCTAACGTATCTCTGCTAATATGCGCCGCAATAAAATCCATTCCCCGCCGGATGAGTTCATTCCCTGTTTCAAACATCCGTTCATACCGATCTTCCATATGCCGGTGTACTGGATCGACGCTGCAGCCGCATATACTGTCATGCGCATGGTTTTTGATCAATGATTTCCACAAAAATGTCAAATATTCCGACGGATAGGTTCCGCCCAGATCGTGAATAAAGGTATATAATGGCTCAATTTGTTTTTCCAGCATGGTCTGCATCCGATGGTTTTTATGCTTTATATACACACGCGAGGACAAGGTACCCTGCAGAATTTGAAAATCATTGCCGTAGCGAAGCTCCGTATCCAATACGTTTAGCTGGTTTAAATCTATTTTTTCGCGCACAAGATTAACATACTCCTGCATACTCATCTGCCGGATATCACAGCCAGATTCTACACGCATTTTTTCTAATATCGGCAGCAGGTTTTCCTGTGCTTCTAAATGGTCCACGCCGTTCATTAGCAACAAATACGGCGTTGCTGTTAAACCTTCAAATGAATTTTCTATGTAGCGCAAATATTTTAATGCACGCGGTATATTTTCAGAAAAACGCTGAGCGTTGTTATACCAAAATGACATACTGATTGCAAGAACGCTGCTTCCATCCGGCGCTTTCCATATAAACTCACAAGGACCTTTTTCTTCGTAAACCTCTCCGTTTTCGCCGCGTTTCATCAAATTATACCCTCTGCCAAAAATCATCGTATCTATTCCTGCTTGGGTAAACAACTGCGGCAGCTGGCTGATAATCCCAAACTGATCCGCTACATATCCAACTTTCGCACATTTTCCAAAATTTTCTGCAATCGTGCTTCCAATCATTAAATTGCGTATGGTTGACTCTCCGCTCGTCAGATAAAAATCGTTCTGTACATACCACGGACCAACAATCAATCTGCCCTCTTTGATATATTTTCGCAAAAGCTCCTTGTTCTGCGGAAAAATTTCAAGATAGTCCTCTAATACAACCGTCTGGGCATCCAAATGAAACAAATAATCCGGCTCAGCCTTTAAAATTTCCAATAAGTTGTTTATCATATCCGTCAAACGAATCCGAAATAATTCGTGCGGCTGATACCATTCCCTGTCCCAATGCGTATGACTGATAACACAATACACTTTATGATCCATTTTGCTCCCCCTTCATTTACTTATTTTGCTGTCCGTTTTTGAAATTATTTTACCACATTTCATTCTAAATGCAAGGGGTTTTCTTTAATTAGTAAAGTATTTTT
This sequence comes from uncultured Eubacteriales bacterium, assembly GCA_949299615.1. Taxonomy (GTDB): domain Bacteria; phylum Bacillota; class Clostridia; order UBA1381; family UBA9506; genus RGIG1666. The sequence continues at coordinate 5,676 of CASGBM010000043.1, forward strand.
ACAATTTTGTTAACAATTATTCTTATTCCTTATATAAAAACAAAAAAGCCGAAAGAAGTTACCGTACAATCCTTTCGGCTTAACTGTATAAATAGAAATTCCTGTCTCTGATTTTATGTAAAACATACGTCTATTGCCTGTAAAAACATTTTCTATCGTTTACTGCCATTGAATCACGCCGCAGGCAATTTTCTTGCCCGAATTCCCAGAAGGCTGTGACCGGAAATCATCCGGCATATCGTGAATCACAACCGTTTTTCCTATGATTTCAAAAATATTAAAACGTTCTGTATAAAAAGCGCTCCATGCAAATCCTCGGTTTGAAAAAAGCGGCGGCATGTCTCCGGCATGGTATGGATGCTCACAATTTTTCGGATTAAAATGCCCTAACGTTTTTGCCAAAGGATCGGCTTTATCCCCGCTGCAGGTATCGCCGGCGTGAATATGAAAGCCAAAAACTCCGCCGCACACGCCTTTTGGATCGGGCAATCCCGAAATATCGCTCACAACCAAAACACCTTCGTCGGCAGAATGGAACGACACTTTTCCCTGAAGCGCAGCATATTCATCCATGCCTTTTATGTCAGCTACAGCTGACGGCTTTGTCGTCAGCAGCCGCTTTAATAATGTGGATTTGTTTGAATCATACCAAAACATAGGTCTCCTCCTTTATGTGTTTTCAATATAATATATGCTTTGTCATAAAATCGGAACCCCTATTTTATATTTTTTATTCTTAATTCTGCATCTTTATTTGCTCTTCCTTCTGTAATGGAAATAAAATCAGCCTGTCTTTTTCTAAATTTTCCTTTTGCATGTTGACGGATGAGATTTGATGATTTTCATAGGTTGTGTAATAAAAAACTCCCAAATCTGCGTTATAGCAAGAAGTATAAATGGTTGTTACATATTTCCCATCGCTCGTTTCGCAGCAACCGCGGGGCTGATCCACCGAATTTAAAATATGGAAAAACTGATTTACGCTTTCCTCTTCTGAATTTTGGGAAACAGAATTGAGTTTGACAAACGACGCGCGGACAAACCGGGACGGAGAAGAAAAATCACCGGGCAGCCCCAACGCACCCATGCCGCTGCTGTAAAGCTGCAGATTTAATTTTTTTGAAAAACGGTTCTCCGGTTGTTTTGCAGACAAGCCAATGTAATGGTTCAGATAAAACATCTGCTCGCAAAACGGAGGATTGTTCGTTAAAACTCCAACCGGGTTTTCATACATTTTTAACCCATCTTTCGTCGGTTCTAAGGTGATAGAACCGCTCCGGTCAGAAATCAGCCAGTGGATTTGTGCCGGCGGCAGGTTCTGACTGAACGCGGCGTTGGTAATATCGGTTTTTAAAATTAATTCCTTGGCTTCGTCAAGCGAGGAACATTGCCCTAAAATCCATGGAATCAATTCAAACTGCGCCACAGAATACGGTTTTTCTCCCTTTGCGCGATATACCGCGTTTCCCACAAAATGCAGGCCCGCAATGCAAAGTCCTTTTTCGTTGACACTTTCATAGTAAAGCGGATAGTCTTCCAAAACATACGCAATTCCCATCATGGCATAATGGCGCCTCATCGTTTTTATATTGTGAAAACGAAATGGGAAGTTTCGGGGCGCAATTACAAACTGCGCATCGTAAGAAAAATCATAATCCAGCGTGCGCCCAAAGTATAAGTCCTGCGTCTGATACGTTACTGCTGTGCACATATTGCCGCCTCCCAATTTCAAAATTACAGCCGTTTTTCCCGTTCCGTCACAATTTTAAAAGGACAACAAAAAAGCCCGGCACAATCAGTATGTGCCGGGAATCACAAATTCATTCTTATTGTATAGAAAAAAACACGCCTAAAACAGGACCAATATGGGTAGCAATGGTTGGACCAACTTCGCGGACCAGCACTTGGCCCGGTGCAAAATTTTCCTCCAAAAGCCGTTTCATTTCCTCTGCTTCCTCCGGCATATCCCCTTGGACGATCAGCATCATTTTTCCCGTCTGGCTATAACCGCTTTCCTGAATCTTTTTAAATAGTTTGGCAACAATTTTTTTGCTGCCTCGAATGCTGCCAATTGCCTCGATTAACCCATTGCGGATAGAAAGGAGAGGACGAATGTCTAATACATTTCCCATCACCAGCGAGGCTTTATTAATTCGCCCGCCTTTTTCCAAATATTTTAAAGATTGGGCCACTACATAAACATCATACTGATCCATAAAATCAATTACCGTTTGTTTGATGGTTTCCATGTTCTTGCCCTGCTCTGCAAGCTTTGCCGCCTCAATCGCCGCTAAAGCATAAATATAAGCAAACCGCTGGGAGTCCAGAATTTCAATTACCGCGTTGGGATTTTCTTCCTGCACCATATTTTTAGCAATCAGCGCATTATTAAAAGTACCGGTTGCCACAGAAGAAATGGAAATAAATAAAATTTCATATCCTTCCTCTGTATATTGCTTAAATGTCTGGTATAATTCGTCCGGCGTGATCTGCGAGGTGGAAGGAATTTCTTGGCAAGTTTTCAGCTTTTCATAAAACTCAGAAGAGGAAATATCCACCCCCGTACGATATTCTTTGCCGTCAATCATGATTGAAAAGGCAAATACATGAATCCCATACCGCTCTGCGTCCTCACGGGTAATATCCGATGCTGAATCTGTAATAATTTTAATTTTAGCCATTTTCATTCTCCTTTTTTTCCTAATTTATGTCCCAAAATGAATCACGCGCCGTCTCGTCCAAACAGACAGCACCAAACCAATTGCCGCAAAATTGGTTAAAATGGAGGATCCGCCATAGCTGATAAACGGCAGCGGAATTCCCGTCACAGGCATAAGTCCGATACACATGCAAATATTTTCAAACGTGTGAAATGTGTACATCGCCGCGATTCCGATACACAAATAACTTCCCATGTCATTTTTGGCTTTCTGTGCAACATAAATACAGCGGATGATCAGTGCAACAAGCAAAAATAAGATCAGAACCGTACCAATAAAGCCAAATTCTTCTCCAATAACGCCATAAATAAAATCCGTATTTTTTTCCGGGAGCATTTCCAGCTGGTTCTGCGGTCCCTGCAAATACCCGCGCCCGGTCACCTGACCGGAACCGATTGCAATTTTCGACTGTATCACCTGAAATCCTGCCCCAGAGGCGTCACGCTCCGGATTTAAAAACACCAAAATTCGGTTTTTCTGATATGGCGACAGCAAAAACCAGGCGAGCGGCAAAGAGGCAAGCCCTGCACCAATCGCCGCAAGCACATATTTATAAGAAATCCCTGCGATAAATAGCATGCTCAAAAACATAAACAAAAAAACCAGCGCTGTCCCGGTGTCGTTTTGCAGCACAACCAAACCAAATAAAACCGCAAAATGCAAAAACAGCATGGCAACCGTACGGATCGAATTGAGGTTTTCCTTCACCTTGGACAAGTGAATGGAAAATGTTATCGCAAAAGAAAGTTTGACTAATTCCGAAGGCTGGATCCCTATTCCCGCAACTCGAATCCAGCTGTTTGCTCCGGTTTCTTCTTTTCCCTCGCCAAAAATCAGCACAAACACCAATATCGCAATGCTTCCAATAAAAATATATTTGGCAAACTCTGTATAACTTTCGTAATCAATGCTTGCCAAAATGAACATAAGCCCAATCCCAATCATTCCCGCCAAAACCTGCACGACAATTTGCCTTGTCCCGGCATCCAGACTGCGAGTTGCAGAATAAATCGCAATCATACCGCAAACGGCAAGCACAAATGCTAAGGAAATTAAGACATAATCCAGCTTTTGAAAATAGTTTTTTAAAACCCTTTTATTTAACATGATGTCCCCTTCGTTTCATCTTATGTATTTCCTGTTTCATTTATTATATCAGTTATTGTGTCCCGGGTAAAGAAAAAAAACAAAAAACCAAAAAAATTTATAGACTTTTTATGATTTTAATTGTATAATAAAAATATAACAAAATAACTGTTTTCATTCATTTTACAAAAGAGGTGATTTCTTTGCAGCCCATATCAGGACAACTTCCAAAAGCTTGGGAAGAATTGGTTGACACACTTTCTTACATGCCGGCGATTGTCAAAACGATTGAAAAAATACACGATTCCAACTGGTCCATGACCGTCAACCGGCATGACCACTATGAAATGGCATACATTAAAAAAGGCACGGCAATATACCAGATTGAAGGAATTGACGTCAACATGGTTCCGCATTCGCTCATTATTATAAAGCCCGGGCGCGCCCACAAATTTATTGTAAAGTCAGAAAGCTGTGAATTTATTGTTTTGAGCTTTAAATTTAAGCCGAAAAAGGACGACTTAAACAGCCATGTTTCCTTAAATGATTTTATTGAGTATGTCGAGGACGATTCCACCGGAGATTATGTCCATTTAAAGCTAAATAAAAAAAATGATATCGTTCACGTTATGAACCGCATTTTACGGGAGCGGATGAAATACCAGGTGTGGGGCGATTTTCTAAGCTGTCTTTTGATCATGGAGCTGTTTGTGCTTTTGTCGCGCACGCTCAAACAGGAATGGGAACAGAGCGCAAAGAACCGCAATTTGAAATTGCATGAACTGTTAGGAATTGCAAAAGAATACATTGACAACAACTATGCAAAAGAATTAACGCTTTCGCAGGTTGCAAAATATATTTACCTCTCTGACAGCTATTTTGCCCACAGCTTTAAAGATAAATTCGGGATCAGCCCCAAAAGCTATCTTTTGCGGGTGCGGATTGAGGCGGCAAAGGAACTTTTGGAAAATACAGACGCAAGAATTTCTGACGTTGCGCTTTCCGTCGGCTTTTCCAGCCAACAGCGCTTCAATGATATTTTCCGTAAAAATACGGGCATGACGCCTTTAAAATATCGGCAAAAAAGCAAACAGGAACGGATAAACAAAGCAGACTGACCAAAGCATAAAATGGAGGAACAATCATGGAAAATGCCTGGAGAAACTTTAAAACCGGAAACTGGGAAAACGAGATTGATGTACGGGATTTTATTCAAAAAAATTATACGCCGTACAGTGGAGACGAATCTTTTTTAAAAGGTCCAACCCCCAGAACACAAAAATTAAACTTAAAATATGAGCAGCTGCATACGCTGGAGCAGGAATGGGGCGGTGTTTTAGACATTGACACCAATACCGTTTCTTCCCTGCTCAACTACAAGCCCGGATATTTAGACAAAGAAAATGAATTGATTGTCGGGCTGCAAACCAACCGTCCGCTCAAGCGTTCTGTCAACCCATTCGGCGGAATTCGCATGGCGGAGCAGGCGTGCAAAGCCTATGGCTATGAAATGTCCGACCGGATCCGCGAGCTTTTTTCATACCGAACCACCCATAACGACGGCGTTTTCCGTGTTTACAGCGATGAGATGCGCAAAGTGCGCCATTATGGCGTGATCACCGGTCTGCCGGATTCTTACGGGCGCGGCCGTATTATCGGCGACTACCGCCGCGTAGCGCTTTACGGGATTGACCGGTTGATCGAAGAAAAGAAAAAAGATAAGCAAATGCTCGGCAGCCGCAGGATGGATGACGAAAATATCCGTCTGTGTGAAGAGGTGTACCGGCAGATTGATTTTCTGGATAAGCTGAAAAAAATGGCGGCAGGATATGGCATTGACATCTCTGTCCCTGCAAAAAACGCGAAAGAAGCGACCCAGTGGACATATTTTGCCTATCTTGCCGCCATCAAAGAACAAAACGGCGCCGCCATGTCTTTGGGACGTACCAGTACCTTTTTAGATATTTATTTTGAGCGGGATTTGGCAGAAGGCACCTTGGAGGAAAGCGGTGCGCAGGAGATCATTGACGATTTTATTTTAAAACTGCGTATGACACGCCAGCTGCGCACTCCGGAATACAATGAACTGTTTGCCGGCGACCCAAACTGGGTGACCGAATCCATCGGCGGCATCGGTGAGGATGGGCGCAGTATGGTGACCAAAACTTCCTACCGGTATCTCCACACACTTTACAATTTAAAACCGGCACCAGAGCCAAATATGACGGTGCTTTGGTCAGAGAATCTACCGGAAGCATTTAAAAAATACTGCGCAAAAGTTTCCATCGAAACCGATTCCATTCAGTATGAAAATGATGATTTAATGCGGGAGCGCTATGGAGATGACTATGCCATCGCCTGCTGTGTTTCCGCTATGAAAATTGGAAAACAGATGCAGTTTTTCGGTGCGCGCTGCAACCTTGCCAAAGTGCTTTTGATGTCGCTAAACGGCGGCCGGGATGAAATGACCGGCGACCAGGTTGGGCCGGAAGGCGCCATTGCCGAGGAAAAGCCCTTGGTTTATGAAGATGTGTTAGCCAATTTTAAGCAGTATATCGAATGGGTTAGCCGCCTTTATGTCAACACAATGAACGTCATTCACTATATGCACGACAAATATGCGTATGAAAAAATTCAAATGGCGCTTCATGACACAGACGTTGAGCGCCTGATGGCGTTTGGCATGGCAGGGCTTTCTGTCACAGCGGATTCCCTTTCCGCAATCAAATACGCCAAAGTGACTCCGATAAAAAATGAAAATGGGCTGATTGTTGATTTTAAAACCGAAGGTGATTTCCCGAAATACGGAAACGATGACGACCGAGCAGACAGCATAGCAAAAAATTTGTGTGAATATTTCATCAGCGAACTGCGCAAAACGCCCGCCTACCGCGGTGCAAAGCATACGCTTTCCATCCTTACGATCACCTCAAACGTGGTTTACGGCAAGAAAACGGGCGCAACTCCCGACGGCCGGGAAAAGGGAAAACCGTTTGCCCCCGGCGCCAATCCCATGCATGGGCGCGACACATCCGGCGCGCTGGCGTCTTTAAATTCGGTGGCAAAAATTCCTTACGACTCCTGCCGCGACGGCGTTTCCTGCACGTTTACCATTACGCCGCAGACCATAGGAAGTGAGCTTTCGAATCAGCAGGAAAACCTTGTATCTGTGATTGACGGGTATTTTGCGCAAAATTCCCATCATTTGAATGTTAACGTATTAAACCGCGAGCAGCTGGTTGACGCCATGGAAAACCCGGGGAAATATCCGAATCTTACCATCCGGGTTTCCGGCTATGCGGTAAACTTTAACCGTTTAAGCCGCCGCCAGCAGGAAGAAGTGATTGCGAGGACGTTCCATGACCACATGTAAGGAACGCCGTGATTTATCCTGCTCTGGTTTTGTCCATTCTTTTGAGACTCTTGGTGCACTGGACGGCCCGGGTATCCGGACCGTCGTGTTTTTGTCCGGCTGTCCCATGCGCTGTGCCTACTGCCACAACCCGGATACCTGGCAGCTTGCCTCCGGCACTAAAATGAAAGCAGAAGAGGTTTTTCATAAAGTCCAAAGGTATAAACCCTATTTTAAGGAAAACGGCGGCATTACGCTTTCCGGCGGCGAGCCGCTGATGCAGGCAGGCTTTGCCGTAGAAATCTTTCGTCTTTGCCAGGCAGACGGGATTCATACCGCGCTGGACACCTCCGGGGCAATTGTTTCAGATGCCGCAGAAGAACTGCTTGAGCTAACGGATTTGGTAATTTTAGACATCAAGCACACCGATCCGGAAGCATTTTTAGCTTTAACCGGGTATGAGATGAGGCATGTTCTGCGCTTTTTACAGCTTTGCCGAAAGAAAAAAAACGTGCTGTGGCTGCGGCAGGTAATTGTGCCGGGGATTACGGACAACGAAAAAAACATTCTGGCTCTTAGAAAATTGGCAGAAGAAAACGGGGCTGAAAAAATAGAGCTTCTCCCCTATCATACACATGGTGTGTTTAAATGGGAAAAACTCAGCCTCCCTTATCCGCTTGCCGGCGTGCAGCCGCCGGAGGAGTCCTCTATGAAAAAACTCCGCAACCTGTTGAAATAGCGGAAAAAGATTTTTCATGTAAAATTATTTATATTTTCATCTCTTTCGCACTTTTTCTGTAGGATGCGGCCCCTGGACGCACCGCCAGTTTCGCACGATGCTGCGGGAACAAACGACGGGACGTCTATGAGCCGTCCCCTACAAATAAATCCATTTGCTTATATAAATTATGTTAACACACGCGGCAGTTTTCCCAATATGCAACTATATCGCTTTTTTGGCAGTCCTATACACCCCAAAATGCAAAAAACATTTTGGGGTGTTTCTGTTTTTCCATTGGTTTGTTGTGTTTTCTTAGATAAACTTCTTTTTCAGTCATAATGCCTGTCCTTTTTGAATAGGATAGTACGGACAAGCAGACAAAGATAAAGGAGTGTTAAAAAATGTTAGCACAAACAAAAGCAAACCTGCCGTTTGGCCTTTCTGATGCCCAAGCCGAACAGTCAAAAAAGCAGTTTGGAACCAACGATTTGCCTCAGGAAAAAGGCAAAAGGCTAATTCAGCAATTTTTAGCCAGCTTTGGCGATCCCATTATTAAAATTCTTTTAATCGCGCTCGCCATTAACGTGATATTTTTATTTCGCACTGCTGACTGGTTTGAAACGCTGGGAATCGCTGCGGCAATTTTAATCGCCACTTTTGTATCTACCTTATCCGAGCGCGGAAGCGAAATGGCTTTTCGTGAACTTCAGGAAGAGGCCTCTCAAACTTACTGCCGGGTACGGCGAGACGGAGAAACCGTATCTATCCCCCTTTCTGAAATTGTGGTCGGAGATATTGTGCTATTAGAAGCCGGCGAAAAAGTACCTGCCGATGGGGTACTCGTTTCCGGAACCGTGTCTGTAGATCAGTCCGCCTTAAGCGGCGAGAGCAAAGAATCTCAAAAATATGCGGACTCCGCCCAAAACGAAACGGAAGGCTTATCTCACCGCAGTTCTCTGTTTCGCGGCAGCATTGTCTGCTCCGGCGAAGGGCTTTTACGTATTACTGCGGTCGGCGCAAAAACATTTTACGGAAGTATGGCGCATGAATTGCAGACAGAAACTAGGGAAAGCCCTCTGCGTTTGCGTCTTGGCTCCCTTGCCTCCATTATCAGCAAGCTTGGCTATATCGGTGCATTAGTGGTTGCCGCTGCCTATCTTGTAAATACATTCTTCATTGACACCGCAATGAACCCATCGCTCATCTTAGAGCGTATTAAAGATCTTCCTTTTCTTATGACGCATCTGATGAATGCGGTGACCATGGCAGTGACCATTGTTGTCGTTGCCGTTCCGGAAGGTCTGCCTATGATGATCACCGTTGTCCTTTCTTCCAATATGAAAAAAATGCTGCGCGACCATGTCTTAGTACGCAAAATGGTCGGCATTGAAACAGCCGGAAGTTTAAATCTCCTCTTTACAGACAAAACCGGAACACTGACAAAAGGAAACCTCACCGTTACGCAATTTGTTTCCGGCTGCGGCAAGGAATACTCTAAAATCAGCTATTTAAAAAAAGACCAGGCACTCTATGATTTTTACGCGCTTTCTGCCCGTTATAACACTGCCAGCGACATTTCCAGCGGCAAAGCGCTTGGCGGGAATGCGACCGACCGTGCCCTGCTAAACTCCATCTTGCCTCTTTATGGAACCGGCGCGGACATTTTAGTCACGTCTAAAATTTTGTTTGACAGCAAAAATAAATTTTCAGCCGCAACACTAAAAGGCGCTGTCAATCTAACTCTAATTAAAGGCGCGCCGGAAAAAATACTGCCGGCAGCTACGCACTACTACGCGGCAGACGGAAGTATACACCCCTTGCAAAACCGCAATATTTTGAAAGAAAAATGGACGCAGATGACCAAAGACGCCATGCGCGTTTTAGCCGTTGCTTCTGCAACTGCGCCCGTGCGGGAGGGCCAGCCTTTCCCTCCCCTTATACTGATTGGACTGGTGGGTATAAAAGATGAAATCCGGCCGGAAGCCAAAGATGCGGTCCTGCGCGTGCGTGGAGCAGGTATCCAGGTCGTAATGATCACGGGAGATAACACCGACACCGCATCTGCCATAGCGAGGGAATGCGGCATTGTTTTGCCGGATGATGACGCGGTTATTCTAACCGGTCAGGAACTTGCAGAATTAAAAGACAGTGAAGTGAAAAAATTATTAAAAAATCTGCGTGTTGTGGCGCGCGCCCTTCCTACGGATAAAAGCCGTCTGGTACGTCTTGCGCAAGAAGAAGGCTTGGTTGCCGGAATGACCGGTGACGGAATTAACGATGCACCGGCATTAAAATCTGCTGATGTTGGCTTTTCCATGGGCAGCGGCACGGATGTAGCAAAAGAAGCCGGAGACATCGTCATTTTAGATAATAATATTGCTTCCATCGCCAAAGCTGTTCTCTACGGCAGAACTATTTTCAAAAGCATTCGGAAATTTATTATTTTTCAGCTTACCATGAACCTGTGCGCCGTTGGCGTATCCATTGTCGGTCCCCTGATAGGGATTGACGCGCCCATTACGATCATTCAAATGCTCTGGGTGAACATTATCATGGATACGTTAGGAGGATTAGCCTTTGCCGGCGAAGCACCGCAGGATGAGTATATGCGGGAAACGCCCAAACGCCGGAATGAGCCTATTGTCAATTCCTATATGATCAACCAGATTCTTTGGCTTGCGCTGTTTACGCTTTCCCTGTTTATCCTGTTTTTAAAATGCACACCTTTTCATGCCATGTTCCGGTATGATCAAAACCCAGTTTATTTTATGACCGCATTTTTTGCCCTGTTTATTTTTACCGGGATCCTAAATTGTTTTAATGCGCGCACACACCGCATCAACCTGCTTGCTCATCTGCGCGCGAACAAGGGGTTTGCCGTTATCATGGGCGGGATTGCAGTTGTTCAAATCATATTTATCTATTTTGGCGGAAGCTTATTTCGCACATTGCCGCTCCTGCCGGAAGAAATTTTAAAAATTGTCATGCTCTCAGCCCTTGTGATTCCCGCAGACTTGATCCGAAAAATAATAATTCGCATGACGAAAAAGACCGGACAGGTATAACATCAGACAATAAATAATGTCTACTGAACAAATGGTTTTGCGAAACCATTTGTGTGAAATTTACAATTTCACACCTAAAAACAGCATTAAAATGCTATTTTTAGGTACATCCGACACAAAGTGCAAGGTTTTTGGCAAAAAAAGCACAAAAACCTTGCACCTAAACAATTCTGAAACGCTTACAAACCGCTATGCGGCTGTGTTTCAGAATTGTTCAGCAGTCATTAAATAGAAAAAGCAGATTAAATAAAACGAAAAACCCCGGAAAGATCATGCTTTTCAGGGTTTTTCATTTTATATTGTTATAAACAAAAATTAATTTTGCCCGTAATAGGCATTTTCACCGTGTTTACGCAAAAAATGCTTGTCTAATAATTCCTTTTGCATTTCACCCGCGCTCGGATTTAATACAATTGTATGAAAATTCATAAACGCAATTTCTTCCAAAACTACCGCATTATGAACCGCATTTTTGGCATCTGTCCCCCAGGCAAAAGGACCATGGCTCTTTACTAAAACAGCCGGAACATTCGCAGGCGTTCTGTTTGCAAACGTTTCGATGATAACGTTCCCGGTTTCTTTTTCATATTCGCCGTTAATTTCTTCCTTGGTCATCGCACGGGTGCAAGGAATTTCGCCGTAAAAATAATCCGCATGCGTTGTCCCCATCGGTACAATGCCCATTCCTGCCTGCGCAAACAAAGTTGCCCAGCGGCTGTGTGTATGTACAATTGCATTAACCTCTTCAAACGCGCGGTATAATGCCAAATGCGTAGGTGTATCACTGGATGGTTTTTTCCTTCCCTCTATCATTTCCCCTGTTTTTATATCCATAAGTACAATGTCGTCTGCTGTCATATTCTCATAAGCAACACCGGAGGGTTTGATTGCCATGATATTTTTATCCCGATCTACGGCAGAAACATTTCCCCAGGTAAAAGTCACTAAATTGTATTTCGGCAGCTGTAAATTTGCTTGCAGCACTTCCTCTTTTAATTGTTCAAACATAAAACATTACCCCCATACCTTTTGAGCAGAAAGCCCTTCTTCATATTTTTCAAAATATTTTAAAGCACCGTTTACTTCTGATTCCTCAGGCTGAATCGTTTCCGTATGGATTTTGCAGAACACATTTTCACGCAGCCATTTTCCTAAAGACAGCCCCTCTCCTTTCTGCATATAAGCAGCCAAAAGCGCCATCCCCCATGCACCGCCCTCTCCGGCAGTTTTCGAGATAGATATTGGCGTGTTTAAGATGTTAGCCGCATATTTTTGCGCAACGCCCTTTACTTTGAACAGGCCGCCGTGCGCATTAAAATTTTCAGCTACCGCATTTTCTTTTTCCACAAGCAGGTCCATTCCGATTTTCAGTGTTATGACAGCTGAATATAACTGGGAACGGAAAAAATTAGCCAGTGTCATTTTACTGTCAATCGTTCTGAAATACATGGGTTTCCCTTTAGAGATTCCCGCCACCGGCTCGGAAGCTAAGAAGTTATAGCTGACAATGCCCCCGCAGTCCGGCTTGGCAGTAAGTGAATTTTGATATAAGGTTTCATACAGTTTTGATTTGTCTATCTTTACACCAATCAATTCAGAAAACTCTTCAAACATGCCAACCCAGCCGTCCAGTTCCGAACAGCCGTTGTTGCAATGGATCATGGCGACAGGCAGGCCGTCCGGCGTGCTAACAATATCAATTTCCGGATATACGCCGCAAATCGGTTTTTCAAGTACCAGCATAGAAAACACCGAAGTGCCTGCGGAAATATTTCCGGTTTTGGGGAGCACACTGTTCGTAGCAACCATTCCCGTTCCCGCGTCTCCCTCCGGAGGGCAAACAGGAATCCCGGATTTTAAACTGCCGGAATCATCTAAAAATTGGGCGCCAGCTTCTGTCAGGTACGCGCCTGTGCTTCCCGCTTTTTTCACCTTTGGCAGAATATCGTATATGCTCCATTTAAAATTCCGGTCTTTTATCAGGGCGTCAAACTGATCAAGCATACTTTTGTCATATTCATTTCCGTTGACAGGAAAAATTCCCGATGCCTCTCCAATCCCTACCTCCCATTTGCCGGTCAGCAAATAATGAATATAGCCGGCTACGGTTGTAATATGTGCGATTTGAGATACATGCGGTTCGTTGTTTTTCATTGCTTGGTACAAATGGGCGATACTCCATCTTTGAGGAATGTTGAATCCAAACAAGCTGGTTAGCTCCTCTGCCGCCTCAGCAGTTGTTGTGTTGCGCCATGTCCGAAATGGAACCAATAAATGGTCCGTTTCATCAAAAGCCAGATAGCCATGCATCATACCGGAAATACCGATTGCGCCGACTGTGCTGAGATTGATCCCGAACTTGCTGAAAACCTCCTTTTTCAGCGACGCATAGCTTCCTTTTACCCCGTTATGAATATCCGTGAGCGAATACGTCCAGTATCCGTTTTCATGTTTGTTTTCCCATTCAAAGCCGCCGGATGCAATTGGCTGAAAACTTTCGTCCGTCAGGCAGGCTTTTATTCTGGTTGAACCCAGTTCAATGCCAAGATAACACTCATCCAGTTTCATTTTATCCGTCATATAAATTTCTCCTTATTGATAAAAACGATCAAATAAATTCAACTCCTGTTCGAATTGATATAAATTTGTCTGATCGTTAATTACAATGAATTCTGTTTTGGTAAATTTGGCAAACATCCTCACATCATCAACTGTGAGCGCCGTGGAAACAACCGCATGGTGCGCACCGCCAGCGTAAATCCACGCCGCAACGCCTTCTCCCGATATGCCGTCAAACACAAGTCTTGCCGGATCGGATTTGCCGCCTATGCCAAGCGGATGGACCTGTATCTCCGGCCGGTCTTTCGCAAATACGGGCGATACCTCCAGCATATGTGAGGCAAGCTCGAGCTCATTCCCTTCTGTAAGGTCATAGGTATAATCCTCCGTAAAGCCCGTAGCTCCGCTTCTGCCTTTTGCCATTTCGAACAAAACCGCAGACAGCGCCGAAGTTTTATAATCCCCTTCCGGACCAAACCCAACACCTTTTGCCATCAGGTTTTGAACCGCTAGCCCCGGCAATTGGTTTAACCCATTTAAATCCTGAAAGGTGTCCGTTAAGGCGCCTATTTTTTCACTAGCAATAAATTTTTCCAACGCAATTTCATACCTGGCCTGCTCTTTTACCGCATTTTCATTTTTTGTTTTCATGGCATATCGAAAGGTGTACTCTTCCATTTTTCTTTGTACGTCTGCTTCCGTCACTTCCTCAATCAGACGGCAAAGATCGCCGATACCATAGTAATTAACATTCCACCCGTATTGAATTTCACTCTCTACTCTGTCTCCGTCTGTAACTGCAACATCACGCATATTATTGCCAAACATGGCCACTTTAAGATTGCGGCTGTACGCAATTGCTCTGGCAACATCCACAAATTGCGAAAGATGTTTGAGCACACTTTTATTTTTATAATGTCCCACAACTACTTCTCTTTTAATACCCATCCTTGTACATATAAAACCAAACTCCCTGTCACCATGGGCGGATTGGTTTAAATTCATAAAATCCATATCAATGCTTTCGTACGGCAGTTTTTCATTAAATTGCGTATGAAGATGGAGCATAGGCTTATTTAATGTCTACTGAACAAATGGTTTTGCGAAACCATTTGTGTGAAATTTACAATTTCACACCTAAAAACAGCATTAAAATGCTATTTTTAGGTTC
>CASGBM010000044.1 GCA_949299615.1 uncultured Eubacteriales bacterium
TGGCAAAAAAAGCACAAAAACCTTGCACCTAAACAATTCTGAAACGCTTACAAACCGCTATGCGGCTGCGTTTCAGAATTGTTCAGCAGTCATTAATTCACTCTTTCAAAAAAAAATTATAGTTTTTGAAAAAATTTTTTATACTTCTTGCACTTTTTCTCCTGCTATAATAAAGACATCAAGAACGAAGAAGGTGGTGTACGGATATGAAGGAAGAAATTTTGCGGATGCAGCATATCGAAAAACGGTTTGCCGGCGTCCATGCCTTGAAAGACTGCCAATTCGACCTAAAAAAGGGGGAAGTACATGCGCTGATGGGTGAGAACGGCGCAGGCAAATCCACCTTGATGAACGTCCTCACCGGTATTCACCAGCGTGACGGCGGATCTATCATTTACGAAGGGCAGGAGGTTCACTTTAAAAAACCGAAAGATGCTCAGGATGCCGGGATCATCATGGTTCATCAGGAGCTAAACATGATGAACCACTTGACGGTAGCTCAAAACATTTTTATCGGTCGGGAAAACCTAAAGGCCGGTTTTTGGATCGACGAACAAACTTTAAACAAAAAAGCGAAAGAGCTTTTTGACCGTTTAAAAATTAACCTCGATCCCACAGAAATAGCCGGAAAACTAACGGTCGGCAAACAGCAGATGGTGGAAATTGCAAAAGCCATTTCCTGCAATGCAAAAATTCTTGTATTTGACGAACCAACCGCGGCTCTTACCGCAACAGAGATTACAGAACTGTTCCGCATCATCAACGATTTAAAGGAACAGGGTGTGGGTATCGTCTATATCTCTCACCGAATGGATGAAATTGCACGGATCACTGACCGGGTAACCGTTATGAGAGATGGGGAATACGTTGGTACCTTAATTACTAACGAAACCAGCAAAGATGAAATTATTAATATGATGATCGGACGCGTTGTTTATGAAGATCCGAAAGAACACTCCAATGTTAAGCCAGATGCACCGGTTGTCTTAAAAGTAGAACATCTGAGCGCCGGCAACACAGTAAAGGACCTCAGCTTTGAACTGCACCGCGGTGAAATTTTGGGGTTTGCCGGATTGATGGGCGCCGGACGTACCGAAATGGCTCGTCTTCTGTTCGGCGCAGACAAAATGGATTCAGGAGATATTTACATTAACGGGGAAAAAGTTAAAATACGGTCCACAAAAGATGCGTCCAAATATGGGATTGGCTATCTATCCGAGGATAGAAAAAGGTACGGCGTAGCTCTTAATTTAAGCATTGCAGACAATTCTGTTATGGCTTCGCTTGATAAATTTACCAAATTTGGATTTATCAATGACCGTAAAATCTCAGAAATATCTCAGCAATATGTAAAAAGTCTGAATACAAAAACTCCTTCCGTAGCACAGCTGGTGAAAAACCTGTCCGGCGGCAACCAGCAGAAAGTTGTCATCGCAAAATGGCTGATTAAAAATAATGATATTTTAATTTTTGATGAACCAACGCGCGGCATAGACGTCGGAGCAAAAAGCGAAATCTATAAATTGATGAATGAACTGGCAGAAGAAGGAAAATCAATTATTATGATTTCCTCTGAGCTGACGGAAGTTCTCCGCATGAGCGACCGAATTGTTGTTATGTGCGAAGGACGCAAAACCGGGGAACTGGATATTGCCGAAGCAACACAGAAAAAAATAATGACACTCGCAACTATGCGGGAATAGGGAGGTATTGGGATAATGGATAAGAAAACATTTAAGATCGGAAAACCAAAAAGCGTTCAAAAATTAGCCGCTTTACTGGCACTGGTTGTGCTATATGCATTCTTTGCAATTTTTGGAAATAATTTCTTTACTTGGGATACCTTAGTCAGCATTTTTGATGCTTCCTACTATATCGGTTTCCTGGCTATTGGCGTAACTTTTGTTATTATCACAGGCGGGATCGATTTATCCATTGGAACGGTAATGATGTGTTCTGCCATTGTCGGCGGCACACTGTTTAATGCAGGGATTCTTCCTTTCTGGCTTTCTCTGATTGTTATTTTAATTGTCGGCGCTCTGTTTGGGCTTTTAAACGGTGTCTTGGTTTCCCGCTTAAAACTGCCGCCTTTTATTTCAACACTTGGCACTATGATGATAGCCAAAGGGTTAGGAGCTATCGTTTCCAATGTACAAAGCACCAATTTCCCACTTCGTACTTCAGAGTACGGCTGGTTTAAAGATTTGTTCCGTACGGCAAACAATTTCCCGGTCGGTATCATTGTATTAATTGTTGTTGGCATTATCGCCGCTATTGTACTGAACAAAACAAAAATCGGACGTTATATTTTTGGAATCGGAAGCAACAAAGAAGCAACGAGGCTATCCGGTATTGACGTAAAAACCTGGGAGTCCTCTGCGTACATTATCAGCGGCCTTTGCGCCGGCCTTGCCGGTATCGCATATGCGGCAACTTATTCAACCATCCTGCCGAGTTCCGGACAAGGTTTTGAGCTGGATGCCATTGCGGGTGTTGTGGTTGGCGGAACATCTCTTTCCGGAGGCGTAGGCTCCATTTTAGGAACGTTTATCGGCGTATTCATCATGAGTACTTTAAAAATCGGCTTGCCTTATGTTGACTTGCAGCCACACTATCAAACATTTATTACCGGTATTGTTGTCATCCTTGCCGTATTCTTTGACATCTACCGCACCAGCCGTTCTGCAAAAGTAAAAGCTCCAAAAGCAGATACAAAGGGCAAAAGCAACACTACTGAAAAAAAGCAATTGCAAAATAAGATATAGAACAATAAATATACAAACAATATATTTAAAAAAAGAATGGAGGCTCTATTATGAAAAAAAATATGAAACACATCCTGTGCTGTCTCTCCGCTGCAATCCTGTCCGTTGGTCTTCTTGCCGGCTGTGCAAACAATTCCGGTGATTCCGCGTCAAGCGGATCTTCCGCTCCATCTAGCGGCGGCACGATTGAAGTGGTGGCAAAAGGATTTCAGCACGATTTTTGGAAAGCGGTAAAAACCGGTGCTGAAGAAGCCGGAAGCGAATATGGATATAAAGTGAATTTTGTTGGACCTGAAGGGGAAAGCGCCATTGCTGCACAAGTAGAAATGCTCAATAACGCAATTAATAAAAAACCGGACGCTCTTTGCTTTGCCGCACTGGATACAGAGGCATCACTCGATGCTATCAACAAGGCAATGTCCAATAATATTCCGATTATCGGATTTGACTCCGGTGTTCCGGGAGCTCCGGAAGGTGCCATTGCTGCAAACGCTGCTACGGATAACTATAAAGCCGGCGAACTGGCTGCTGAGAAAATGTTTGAAGCCATTAAAGATAAAATTGTAGCTGCTGCTTCGGGATCCGCCATTCGTATTGGCGTTATTTCCCAGGAAGCAAACTCCCAGTCCATTAAACAACGTACTTCTGGTTTTACCGAGAAGATGGTAAAAGAAATTGAAGCACTCCCTGAGTACGGTACTGGAAAAGTTGCTGTTGTCGGCCACACTGTTTTTGCCAACGGTGTTTCAGAGAATGGTGCTAAAGTAATTATCGACGTACGTGTTCCTTCTGACGTTACCGACGCACTTGCTAAAACAGAGGCACAAAACCTGCTTGAAAAAGATGATATTATTGCCATCTATGGTTCGAATGAATTTGCTGCAAAAGCTATTGTAAACGCAAATGATTCTCTGGCAGGAAACCGGATCGGATTGGAAGAAGGTCAGGTAATTGCCGTTGGTTTTGACTCCGGCACTTTGCAAATTGATGCAGTCCGGAACAAAAAATTCCTTGGTTCTGTAACGCAGGATCCAGTAGCAATTGGTTATAAAGCCGTAGAACTGGCAGTGAAAGTTGCCAAAGGCGAATCGGTTTCCGATGTAGACACCGGCTGTAAATGGTACGACAGCACCAATATTGACAGTGAGGAAATTAAACCATTGCTGTATCAATAATTCCTATATCACAGGTAGGAAAACAATAAAATTTGCCTAACTCATTTTTATATCCCATACATCTCCTCTTTTAAAGCCCATCTGATGCTGGCTCCCCCCGGCATCAGATGGGCTTATAGTTTTTCTCTTTGTTTTGCAGACACAAATAAACCTCGCAGACAGCAAGGTCTGCGAGGTTTATACTCATTTTTTAAGTTCCGTTACAAGATCAGTCTGAACTAAACGGCAGCAGTGCAATATGTCTAGCACGCTTAATTGCTTCCGTCAGCTGTCTTTGATGTTTTGCGCAAGTTCCGGTAATTCTTCTCGGAAGAATCTTCGCGCGTTCAGAAACGAACCGGCGCAATTTCGCAACATCTTTATAATCAATATAGTCCACTTTATCCTGACAAAAAGCGCAGACTTTTTTCTTAGCCTTGCGGTTTCTGTTCATTGGTCTTTCCGCCATGATTTTACCTCCTTTAAAAACAGATTACAAGCTTTTCATGTTGATTAAAAGGGCAAATCTTCTTCTTCAATCGGCATGAAACCATCGATATCTCCCGAAGGGGCCGATGGTGCAGGCGGCGCAGTTTGGGGAGCCGGCTGGGATGCAAAGCCTCCGTTTCCTTCTCCTTTGGATTGCGCAAACTCCGCATGGTCTACAACCACTTCTGTGGCATAGCGTTTATTACCATTCTGGTCATCCCACGTCCGGGTTTGGATACTGCCTTCTAAAGCGATCCTGTTCCCTTTTGTGAAATAACGGGCAATAAACTCTCCGCTTTGTCTCCAGGCAATGCAGTTAATAAAATCTGCCTGCCGTTCCCCGTTTTGCGAATACCGGCGGTCACAAGCAACCGTAAAATTACATACGCTCACACCGGACGGAGTTGTGCGAAGTTCAGGATCTTTGGTTAGTCTGCCTACTAAAACGACTCTGTTCATGAAGAATTACCCCCTGGCTAATTTCCGTTAGCTTCTTTTCTTTTTCTCTTCTTTTTTGATAACAATGTCTCTTAAAATGCCGTCGGTAATGTTATAGATTCTTTCCAGTTCAAGCGGAAATTCCGGCTTTGCACTGAAATTAACCAAAACATAATAGCCTTCCGTTTTATCATTGATCGGGTAAGCCAACCTTCTTTTACCCCATTCATCAACGGATTCTATCTCCCCCGCCTCAGAAATCAATGATTTGAACTTCTCAACAAGCGCCGTAATCTTGTCCTCTTCTAAAGAAGCATCTACAACAAAGATTGTCTCATACTTATTGATTACGTCAACCATTTTTTCACCTCCTTTTGGACTTTGGCCCTGCACTTTGCGCACAGAGCAAGGATACGCATAAAAATGCTTTTATTATTATAACCCATCGACAAAACATTGTCAAGGATTTTTTAAACTGTAATTTTAGTGAAAAACATCGAAACTGCTTCTTTGTTTTCTACTAGGATAAACTTTCGATCAAACCATACACCGCAGCCAGCGCCTCATCTGTTTTTGCCGGGTTTTTTCCGCCCGCCTGAGCAGAATCCGGTTTACCGCCTCCGCCGCCGCCGGCGATTTTCGCAACTTCGCGGATCATGTTGCCCGCGTGTACGCCTTTTGCAACCGCAGATTTGGTTGCCATCGTGACGAACGATACTTTACCGTCTCCGGCAGAAGCCAGTGCAATGAATGCGCAGTCAAGCTTTCCTTTCAAAGAATCGCCCAGTGTGCGCAGTGCGTCCATATCCGCACCATCCACTCTGCCTGTTACAACGGTAATCCCATTAATTTCCTTTGCATTTTCCAACAATTCGCTCTCCGAGCCTTTTGCCAGTTTGGTATTAAGGCTCTCAATCTGAGAATGTGCCGTCTTCAAATCTTCTTGAAGCGCAGCTGCTTTTTTCGGCAAATCCTTCGGCGAACACTTGAGCACCCCGGCAGTATCATGAATGACCTTCTGCAAGCCATATATTTCCCGAATCACCCCTGCGCCGGTCGTTGCTTCAATTCGGCGCACTCCTGCCGCCACGCTGCTTTCTGACAAAATTTTAAATAAGCCAATTTCCGCTGTGTTTGGCATGTGGCAGCCGCCGCACAGTTCCATAGAATAGTCCCCCATGGTAACTACGCGCACAATATCGCCGTATTTATCGCCGAACATGGCTGTTGCGCCCTTTGCTTTTGCCTCAGCAATCGGCATATTTTCCCACGTAATCGGCATTCCCATTAAAATATGCTGATTCACTTCTCTCTCCACGGCATTTAAATCATCTTCGCTGATCGGCTGATTAAGCGTAAAATCAAACCGCATGCGCTCTGGCGTCACCAATGAACCCGCCTGCCCCACCTCAGAACCAAATCGGTTTTTCAGCGCCGCATGAAGTAAGTGTGTTACACTGTGGTTTCTCTGAATGGCACGGCGTGTTACTGCATCCACCTTGGCACAAACTTTATCTCCGACAGAAATCTGCCCTTCTTTCACTTCTATGAAATGATAGAATTTGCCGTCCGGCGTCTTTTTCGTATCGCTGACATCCGTCTGCGTCAAATCCGTAGTGAGTACACCAATGTCTCCGACCTGACCGCCGCCTTCTCCATAAAACGGCGTTTGATCCAGGACGGCAATCCCGGTATTGCCTTCAAACAGCGTAAGCACTTTTTCTCCGTCTTTGATAAGCTGGATGACTTCTGCTTCTGCCTCCAGCGAATCATATCCAACAAATTGCGTCGGCGCAACCTCAGCCAAAATATCGGCAAGCTTGTCCTCCCAGCCCACTTCGCCCATTTTTGCGCGGGCCGCGCGGGCGCGTTCCCGCTGTGCCTGCATCTCGCGGCGGAACCCTTCCTCATCAATTTCAATGCCTTTTTCCGCTAAAATCTCGCGCGTCAGATCAATCGGAAAACCATACGTGTCATACAGCTTAAATACATTCTCACCAGCAAAAATGGTATTCTTTTCAAGATTATCAATCAAATTGTCATCTAAAAAGCTGTTTAAAATCGCAAATCCGGCATCAATGGTCTGCATAAACCGTTCTTCCTCTGTGCGGATAATGCGCTTAATCATATCTTTCTTTTCTTCCAGTTCCGGATACGCGCCTTTTGACTCATGGATCACCGTGTCAGCAAGCTCTGACAGAAAAGCGCCGTCAATTCCGAGCAGTTTTCCATGCCGGGCGGCACGGCGAAGGAGCCTTCTTAAAACATATCCGCGCCCTTCGTTCGACGGCAGGACTCCGTCGGACACCATAAACACCGTACTGCGGATATGGTCCGTTACCACACGGATCGAGACATCTGTTTTCGTATCCTTTTTATATTCCACTCCGGCAATTTCGCAAACCTTGTTTAAAATATTTGCAATGGTATCCACATCAAACAGCGAGCCTACGTCCTGCATAATGCAGGCAATGCGTTCCAAGCCCATACCGGTATCAATGTTCGGATGTGCCAGCGGCACATAGGTACCATCCTCTTGTTTGTCAAACTGCGTGAAGACCAGATTCCAAAATTCCACAAACCGGTCGCATTCGCACCCCACCTTACAATCCGGCGAGCCACAGCCATTTTCCTCGCCCCGGTCAAAATATAATTCTGAGCACGGACCGCACGGGCCGGTTCCAATTTCCCAAAAATTATCCTCTTTGCCCATACGGACAATTCGGTCCGGCGCCACACCAACGTGCTTTGTCCAAATCTCAAATGCTTCGTCGTCTTCTTCATAAATCGTAACCCAAAGCTTGTCCACCGGCATTTTCATCACTTCGGTGGCAAATTCCCATGCCCATTTGGTGGCGTCATGCTTAAAATAATCACCAAACGAAAAATTTCCCAGCATCTCAAAAAATGTCCCGTGCCGCGCTGTTTTACCAACCCGTTCAATATCAGGCGTACGGATACATTTCTGACAAGTCGTCACCCGCTTTGACGGCGGTTTTTGTCTCCCCGTAAAATATGGTTTCAGCGGCGCCATGCCTGCATTGATCAGCAAAAGGCTAGGATCGTTTTCTGGTACCAGCGAGAAACTCGGCATCCGGTAGTGTCCCTTGCTTTCAAAAAAAGACAAATATTTTTCTCTGATTTCATTGAGTCCTAACTTTTCCACACTCATTCTTCCTCTCACGCCAAAAGGCAAAATATCTCATGATTCACATTAATAATAAATTCTATCATAATTATTGATTCAATTCAATACTTTTTTACCCGGTTCATCATTTTTTGCTGTTCAGCAAAACAAGCCGACGTTTTCTTACTGTTTTTAATGGTTTTCTATGCCGCTTTTCCGTTTATCCAAACCCTCTCTAACCGCATGAATAAAATAAAGCGAACCCACAGCAAACACCACGCCTTCTTTGCCTGCGAGCTGCACTGCTTTTGCAAGGGCGGTATCGTTGCCCGCGCAAATCTCCATTTTGTCAAACAGCCCCGCTGCAAAACCCGCCAGTTCTTCTGCCTGTGCGGCGCGCGGATTGTCCACTGTCGTAAACACCACCGTTTGAACCGCCTTGGCAAGCTCAAACAGGCAAGCAGCGCAGTCTTTATCTTTCAGCATAGCAACCAGACATACCTTTTTCCTGCCGCTATACATATTTTGTACGGCACGAACAAACGCACGCATCCCGTCCGGATTGTGCGCGCCGTCCACGATGACTAAAGGGTGCTCCGACAGGGTTTCCAGCCTGCCTGCCCACTTCGCATTTGCTATTCCCTCACAAATGGCAGAAGCAGAAATTTGCCAGCCGATTTCCTTCAATATTTGTGCGGCAGTAATCGCCGTTGCGGCGTTATCAATCTGATAATCCCCACGCTGCGCCGTGCGGTACGGCACCGATTGGAACAGAAATTGATTTCCTTCCTCCGTGCTCAGGCAGTCCGACAAATCTTCTGCCCTGCAAACAGTCAAGCAGTTTTTGCGTTCTTTTGCCACGCACTCGATCACCGCAAGCGCTTTTGGATCCTGCCGGCAGCTTACAAGCGTTCTGCCGCCTTCCTTGACAATCCCGCATTTTTCAAACGCAATCTCTTCAATCGTATTTCCCAGGTACTGCGTGTGATCCAGGCTGATCGAAGTAATTATAGAAAGAAGCGGCGCTTTTATAATGTTTGTCGCATCAAACCGTCCTCCCATACCAACTTCCAGCACAACAAGATCGCACTTTTCCTCTGC
This sequence comes from uncultured Eubacteriales bacterium, assembly GCA_949299615.1. Classification (GTDB taxonomy): domain Bacteria; phylum Bacillota; class Clostridia; order UBA1381; family UBA9506; genus RGIG1666. Next base: position 9,075 of record CASGBM010000044.1, read on the forward strand.
AAAATAACAAAAAGCCGCAGCCGTCACCACTTCAAACTCGGTTGGATATTCTTCTCCTTGCGCCTCCATCTGGTCTGCCGCTTGTTTTACGCGCTGCATCACCCTTCCCAGCGCCTCATCAGAAATATTTTTACCATTGATTCTAATCCGCTCGTTAAACTCATACAAAAACGGAGAAGTATAAAGACCGGTCTTATAACCGGACCGAATCAATATTTCCGTTAAAAAAGCGGCAGTAGAACCTTTTCCGTTTGTCCCGGCAATATGCACAAACGACAGAGAATCCTGCGGATTCCCTAAAAGCTCCATCAGCCGCCGCGGTTTGTCAAGCCCCAGCTTCATCCCAATTTTTTTTGTTTTTTCAATATACTGCATGACTTCTTGATAATCCATCTGCCCCATCCTAACCTATCCATTTAAAATTACATAGCGCAAACACCAAAACTCTGTTTTTTAGTATATCCGTTTCCTTCTTTTCTGTCAAGCGGCGGCGTATAATTCCTTTACAATCACAATAAAATAGAGTATAATAGAATGGAAAAATATGCCCATGCAGAAAGAGAGCGAATTATATTGACAGATCAAATACAAGCATTTTATGAAGAAATCCGAGGAAAAAAAATTACCGTGATTGGAATTGGAATCAGCAACCGCCCGCTCATCCGCTGTCTTGCAGAGCACGGCGCGATTGTGACAGCATGCGACCGCAAAACAGAAGACCAGCTGGGAGACTTTGCCGGCGAACTGCGCAGGCTTGGGGTAACGCTGTCTTTCGGCAATAATTATATGGAACATTTAGATGCTGACATCATTTTCAAAACGCCCGGCATGCGTTTTGACCATCCGGCGCTAACCGCCGCCAAAGAAAAAGGCGCCAAAATCACTTCGGAAATGGAGGTTTTCTTTGACCTGTGCCCCTGCCGCATCATCGCTGTAACCGGCAGCGACGGCAAAACCACAACTACAACGCTGATCTATAAAATGCTGACGGAGGAAGGCTTTACCTGCCATTTAGGCGGCAATATCGGCACGCCGCTTTTAACGCGCGCCCACGAAATGAAACAAACAGACATTGCCGTTTTAGAGCTGTCCAGCTTTCAGCTTCACACCATGAAAAAAAGCCCGGACGTTGCCGTCATCACCAACATTTCGCCGAACCATTTGGATATGCACAAAGATTATCAGGAATATATTGACGCAAAAAAGAATATTTTGGCGTATCAAACTCCGGAGCAGTTGGCCATACTAAACAAAGATAATGACGTTACCGCTAAAATGGTATCGGAAGTAAAAGGACGCTGTCTGACATTTTCCCGAAAATCAACGGCGGATGTATGCCTAAACGGCGGTTTTATTAGTGTGCGCGGAAAAAATATACTGGATATTTCCGAAATTAAAATTCCCGGCATGCACAACGTAGAAAATTATATGGCTGCCATCGCCGCGACCGACAGGCTGGTCTCTGCCGAAACCATTCAAAAAGTGGCGCGGCAGTTCGGCGGCGTAGAGCACCGCATTGAATTGGTGCGCACCTTAGACGGTGTCCGCTACTATAACAGTTCGATCGATTCTTCGCCGAACCGCACCATGAACACGCTGAAGGTTTTTTCCGAACCGGTTGTTTTAATCGCAGGAGGAAAAGACAAAGGGATCCCTTACGATGCGATTGGTCCCGCAATTTTAGAAAAAGTAAAAGCCCTCATTTTAATCGGCGCCACTTCCGGCGTCATCCGCCAGGCGGTTGAAAACGCCGCAAAACAGGCAGGAATTTCACTCACTCTTCCGATCTATCAGGAAACGGATTATCCTGCCGCGGTCAAACGGGCTCACGACTGCGCACAAGCCGGTGACGTTGTGCTCCTGTCTAACGCAAGCACAAGTTTTGATCTGTTTCAAAACTTTGAAGAACGCGGAAATCTCTACAAGGAGCTGGTACAAAAGCTATGAAAAATGAACTCATAAAATTGTCTGCCCTGGGCGGTATTTCCGGTTTTGAATCCGCCGTTGCACCAAAAGTAAAAGAGCTTATGCTTCGATATTGTGACGAAGTTTCCACAGATCGTCTGGGAAATATTGTCGGTTTAAAAAGCTGCGGCAAAAAAGATGCAAAAAAAGTGATGATTGAAGCGCACATTGACGGAATCGGTCTGATGGTAAAAGAGATCGATGACCGCGGTTTTATATCGTTTACCAATATCGGCGGCGTAGACACAAGGATTCTCCCATCTGCCGAGGTGATTGTGTGCGGAAAAAAAGAACTTTTCGGCGTCATCGGCGCAAAACCGCCTCATCTGCAAAAGCCCGGCGAATCGGACAAGCCTGCAAAAATCACGGATATGGCAATTGATGTTGGCCTTTCGGCAGAAGAAGTCAGAAAGTGGGTCACCCCCGGCGATATGATTACATTCTGCGGCGGCGCAAAAAAGTTGTCTTCCAAGGTAATTTCCGGAAAATATTTAGATGACCGCGCCGGTCTGATTTCTCTCCTTATTTGTATGGAAGAACTGCAAAATACAAAATTAGATTTTGACTTAGTTGTTCTCGCCGCTGTGCAAGAAGAAGTTGGCTGCCGCGGCGCCGCTGCCGGAACGTGGAACATAGAACCAGACGCTGCTTTTGTGGTTGACGTGTGCCATGGTGATACGCCGGACTCCGGCACGGACAGCATTTTTAAGCTGGGCAGCGGAACGGTAATCAGCTTGGGACCAAACATTCACCCTTATTTGTCTAAACTTGTGCAAGATGCAGCCAAGACAGAAAAAATCAAACACAGTATCGACGTAGACGGCGGAGATACCGGAACAGACGCTTGGGAGGTTCAGGTTGTAAAAAGCGGTGTCCCTACCCTGCTTTTATCCCTTCCGCTTCGGTATATGCACACCACTGTGGAGACACTGCATTTTGATGACGTTACCGCGACAGGCAAACTGCTTGCCGCCGCAATTGAAAAACTGAATTTGGAGGAACTCGCATGCTGTTATCAGATTTAACCACACTTGCCGGAGTTTCGGGCGACGAAACAGCCGTGCGAAGCTATATTTATGAACGAATCAAAGACGCCTGCGATGAGCTTATCGTTGATTCGATGGGAAACATGGCTGCGCTTATGCGCGGTACAGGCACCCAGCGCAAAAAAGTCATGCTGTGCGCACACATGGATGAAATCGGCATGATTGTAAGCCGAATTACAGACGATGGATTTTTAAAATTCAAAACGGTCGGCGGAATCGACCCGCGCGTCATGGTTTCCAAGCGCGTTTTGATTGGCCAGAATGCCGTGTCCGGCGTGATTGGCTATAAAGCTGTACACCTTCAGGATAAAAGCGAACGGGAAACAACGGCAAAAGTGAAAAACCTATATATTGACATCGGCGCAAAAAATAAAAAAGATGCCGAAAAAAAAGTACAGGTCGGGGATTTTATTGTGTTCGATTCGGCATACCGCGAATTTGGCGACGGGCTCATTAAGGCACGTGCGCTGGACAACCGCGCCGGCTGTGCCATTTTGATGGGGCTAGCCGGCAAACGCTTTGCCTACGACCTTTATTTGTGCTTTACCGTGCAGGAAGAAGTTGGTCTGCGCGGAGCAAAAATTTTAGCAAACCGGATCCAGCCGGATCTTGCGCTTATCCTTGAAACCACCACATGCTCCGATGTCTCCGGAACGGAACCAGAGGATTATTCCACGGTTTTGGGCGGCGGCGTTGCCGTTTCCTTCCTCGACCGGAGCACCTATTACCACAAAGAGCTGACCCAATTTATCTATCAGCTCGGCAAAGATCACGCTATCCCTGTCCAATATAAAAAAACGGCAATGGGCGGCAACGAAGCCGGGGCAGTTCATCTTGCCTGCGGCGGGGTTAAAACAGCCGCACTGTCCATTCCCGCCCGGTATATTCATTCTCCGTCCTCTGTTATCAGCAAAAAGGATTTTAACGCTTGCAGGGACTTGGTAAATCTCTTTTTACAGGAGGCACAAACATGCTTGAATTATTAAAAAAACTGACACAGGCAAACGCCCCTTCGGGCAACGAAGAACGTCTGCATCAAATCATAACCGAAGAAATAAAAAACTATGTAGATGAAATTACCATCGATCCGCTCGGCAATCTGATTGCACACAAAAAAGGAGCCGGGCCGCGGGTGATGTTTGCCGCGCATATGGATGAAATCGGCTTAATCGTTACCTATATTACGGAAAAAGGCTTTTTAAAGGTTTCCAATCTCGGCGGTGTTTCTCCTACTACCGCACTTTTCCAGCGCGTATGTTTTGCAAACGGCACAAAAGGCGTCGTGGCGCTTGACGATACCGACGCAGATTTCTCGAAGGGACTTCGTCTGTCTGATTTATATCTAGACATCGGTGCAGCATCCAAAGAAGAAGCGGAGCAGAAAGTCTCCATTGGCGATGCGGCTGCCTTTTGCGGTGATTTTTACGCAAACGGAAACACCGTTATATCTAAAGCACTGGACGACCGGAGCGGCTGCGCAGCATTAATTGCTGCAATCCAACAGTTTAAAAATATTTCCAATGACTTATATTTTGTCTTCACCGTCAGCGAAGAACTGGGGCTTCGGGGGGCAAAAACTTCTGCATACTCTGTCAAACCGGATTATGCGGTCGCCATCGACGTTACCAGAACCGGCGATGTTCCCGGAAAACTTAACATGGCAGTCTCGCTTGGAAAAGGTGCGGCAATTAAAATCAAAGACAGCTCCTTTCTCGCGCATCCATATATCAAAAAGTTTATGACCGACACCTGCACGGAACACGGCATTGCACATCAGTTTGAGGTGCTGGAGCGCGGGGGTACCGATTCCGGAGCTATTCACCTGTCCGGCGGCGGCGTGATGTCGGGCTGTATCTCCATCCCAACAAGATATATTCATTCTCCCTGCGAAATGCTGGATCTGCAAGACTTGGACGCAGCGGTAAAACTGACTGTAAAACTCATTGAAAAAGGATTTCATATGTAGCATTTTTGCCATTGACACGCGGCATAAAAAAGGGTATGATATGTAGGGGTAATTTGGGATAGAAATTGTCAAAACCACTGGAGGAATGTAAAACATGAGACGTACCAAAATCGTATGCACCTTAGGTCCAGCCACCGACGACGAAAACGTACTTCGCGAAATGATGAAAAGCGGTATGGACGTCGCGCGAATCAACTTTTCGCACGGGAATTCCATAGATCAGCTGGATCGAATTAATACCTTTAAAAAAATCCGTGATGAGCTGGGACTGCATGTCGCCCTGCTTCTGGATACCAAAGGACCGGAAATTCGGATTAAAACCTTTCAAAATAATGAAATCGAATTAAAGGCAGGTCAAAAATTTACCTTAACCACAAATGATGTGGTGGGCGATGATACGATTGTAAGCATCACATACCGCGACCTGCCGAGTGACATAAAAAAAGGCGACCGTCTGTTGGTAGATGATGGTTTGATTGCTCTTGATGCAGAACGTGTAACAAAAACGGACATTGTGTGTAGCGTGAAAAACGGCGGCAAGCTGGGAAATAATAAAAGCATTAATATTCCCGGCGTGATGATCAGCATGCCGTACATAAGCGAAAAAGATAAAACCGATGTTCTCTTCGGAATAGAGCAGGATTTCGATTTTATCGCCGCTTCTTTTGTGCGTACGGCTTATGATGTCATTGAAATGCGCAAGCTGCTAAACGAAAACGGCGGAAAAGAAATTCAGATTATCGCTAAGATTGAAAACGGCAGCGGCGTAGAACACATCCAAGACATTTTGCGCGTCAGCGACGGAATTATGGTAGCACGCGGGGATATGGGCGCAGAGATTGACCTGGCGCAGCTGCCGATTATCCAAAAAGATTTAATCCACAAATGTTATAGAGCGGGGAAAAAAGTAATTACCGCGACGCAAATGCTGGATTCTATGATCCGTAATCCGCGCCCGACCCGTGCGGAAACAACCGACGTCGCAAACGCCATTTACGACGGCACAAGCGCCATTATGCTTTCCGGAGAAACTGCGATCGGCAAATATCCGGTCGAAAGTGTGCGCACCATGTCCAAAATTGCCGAGCGCGCGGAAGCTGCGATTGACTATGCAAAGGAATTTGACACCAGTTCCATTACATTTGAGAAAAATGTGCCTAACGCCATCAGTCACGCAACCTGCACCACAGCCCACGACCTTGGCGCAGCAGCTATCGTAACCGTAACCCGTTCCGGACACACGGCGCGCATGGTTTCGAAATACCGTCCGCAATGCCCCATTATCGCGCCTTGCTTCCATCAGAAAGTCTGCCGGCAAATGAGCCTGTCCTGGGGCGTTTATCCTGTTTTCTCCGAAGAAAAACAAACCACGGATGAAGTTTTTGAGCACGCTGTTGACTGTGCGCTTAGAACCGGATTGGTGAAAAACGGCGATGTTGTCATCATTACCGGTGGTATGCCCGTAGGTGTAAGCGGCACAACCAATATGCTCAAAGTACACCTGGTCGGGCACATTTTGGTACACGGCGAAGGCGTAAATCACCTTGCCGTCAGCGGGTCGTTATGCGTAGCAAATACTTTGCAGCAGGCTTTAAGCGATTTTAATGACGGCGATATTATTGTAGCGCACGAAACCGATAACGAATATCTTCCGCTTTTAAAACGCGCCAGCGGCATTATTGTGGAAGAAGACGGTTCGAGCAGCCATGCTGCCATTGTCGGTATGACGCTTGATATTCCGGTCATTACGGGTGCAAAAGGCGCAACCCGCATTTTAAAGAGCGGAACCGTAATTACAATGGACGCAAACCGCGGTTTGGTTTACAGCGGCGTAACGAAAGTGTTATAATTTCTTTTAAAACTTACAAATATTATACTTTAAATTTCGTCGACAGGAAGGGGAAAGCATTATGGAAAATTTTGAAAAAGAAAACCAACCGGAACTTAATAATTCCGCAAACGATGAAAATTTCACCGCACCGTCTGAGAATGCTAAAACAGCACAAGCGGATGAACCCTCTTTCAACAGCCAAAATCCCGCCGGGGTTTCTTCTTGTCAAGAAGAGGAGAAAAACGAAAAAAATATTTATGATTTAAAATACCCCGGCCCCACAAAATACGACCGTGCCGCCCGTACCTACCGCGATGCACTGGAACGCTCGCAGCAAACAGGCGAACCTGTGAATGACCGGCAGGGTATGGCGATTGCTTCTTTGGTTTTGGGAATTTTCTCCATTATTATCATGTTAATTCCCGTTTTTGGCTGGTTCATCGGGCTGGCAACCTCTATTGCGGGCATTGTCCTCGGTGCAATCAGCAGAAAAAGCAAAATGCGCGGTATTGCAATCGCCGGGCTGGTTACCTCTATCGTAGCGGCTGCAATTATTCTCATACTTGTTATTTTCTTCCTTAGCGTGTTAATAATTAAACTGATGGAAAATTCCTATTCTTACCGCGTCCCCCGTTCGTATTCGGGTTCGTTTGACTTTGTTCTGCCTTATCTCAGATAAAAAAGTGAATGTAAAATCCCGGCAAACATTGCCGGAATTCAGCGTGTCGATAAAGTCGACACGCTTCAAGTCGAAACCTCTTTTCAAGAGTTTTCGCTTGAAAACAAGGGCTTTCGTTCGCACGGCGCTCTCCGCG